>JAITHF010000075.1 GCA_031280115.1 Spirochaetaceae bacterium
CTGCCCTGCCCCCTTACGTCCCCGCCGCACCGATACCTCCCCGCGCCGTGAAAGCCCCTCTCTGTTCGGTTACGAGCGCTGCGCTTCGCGTGCGCTTTTATAATGTAATTTGGGGGAACCAGTTCCCCCAAACCCCCCATAAAGGCTTCCCGCCTCGCGCCCTTCCGCCTGCCCTGCCCCCTTACGTCCCCGCCGCACCGATACCTCCCCGCGCCGTGAAAGCCCCGCTCTGTTCGGTTGCGAGCGCTGCGCTTCGCGTGCGCTTTTATAATGTAATTTGGGGGCTTTTTTTACCGGCGCTTCATAGTTTGCGGCTCATAGTGCAAACTACGGCTGCTGAAACAGCCGGAGGCTGCCTCCACACCACCCCTCAAGGCTTCATGCCCCGCGCCCTTTCGTTTGCGAATTCCGCTTTGGCGCCGCTTCGGGGTTGTGACTAAAATTGCAAACCCTCTCGCCGCAGGAAGCACGTGAATCACCCGCAGGGTGTCACTGAATCAGCCGCAGGCTGTCGCCGTCTGAGAGAAAGTGCTGCCCCGACACCACTAGACGCTCCCCCTCCACAAGGCCGCCCGTTACCTCAAGCAATGCCTCGCTCTCTAAACCGATGGTTATCTCCCGCCGCTCCGCCCTCTCCCCGTTTGCCACAAACACAACCCACTCCCCGTAGGTGTATACCGCCGCGCTCCGGGGAACCGTAAGCACCTGGGCCCGGCTATCCGTAACCAGCGTTATCGTAGCAAACATACCCGCTTTTATCCGCGGGTCAGGGGCGAGAAAACCCAGACGCACCCGCACAGTCCTGCTCGCAGGATCAAGCGCCGGCGCAACCTCTTCCACCGCCATCGGAAACGCCCCGCCCCCAAGCGCCTCAAACCGCGCCGAAGCAGGAAGCCCCTTCCGCGCCGCCGCGCTAAAACGCTCAGGCACAAAAGCTTCCACCAAAAGGCGGGACAAATCACCCACCACATAGACCGCGGTCTGGACTGATACCGTGTCCCCCCTGTTTACCGGCGCGGCAAGGACCGTACCCGCCACAGGAGACACCACCGGGCTTTTGGCATATACGTCCCCCGGGCGGGACGGGTCGATCATAGCCAGAGTCTCCCCTGCCCGTACCCGGTCCCCCACGCCGGCCCGGGCTTCCGCCAGTTTCCCTGACGTGTTGGGATACACCGAAACCTGCGAGCCTGCAAGGACGTCCCCGTTTATGATAACCGAGGTTTCTATCGTGCCCCGCGCCACAGGCGCTGTCCGCACCGCAGTCCCCCGGGGCGCCCCGCCGCCTGCGCCCTGGCCCGTCCGCCCCTGAGCGCTGCCCTGGCCCCCTGTACTTTGGCCCGTGCGTCCCTGAGCGCTGCCCTGGCCGCCTGCGCTCCCGCCCGCGGGTTTGGCGGCCCGCGCCGCATAGGAGAAGACGATAAGGCCCGCAAAGATAACGCAGAGGATAATGAGCGCCAGCGTTACTGGATGTATCTTTTTAGGTATCATCATACATACTCCCGTTGGAAAGAGCTTCCTCGCTCAGGTTAAGCGCTGACGCAAGGTCAAGGATAGTGAGTTTATACGCAAGGCGGTCTGAAAGGAGCTGCACCCGGGCCTCGCCGAGTTTGGACCGGGCGTCCTCAAGGGTCAGGAACTCCGCCGCGCCCAGGGCAAACGCCTGTTCAGTGAGCGCAAAGGTCTCTTCGGCAATCTGCGCCCGCAGAAGGGAGATCTCGACCGCCTCCCACAAGCCCTGCAAGTTTTCCGCAAGGCCCCGTATCTGGTTTTTGGCCGCCTCTTCGGCGCTCTTGAGGTCAAGCCGCGCCTTTTCTGCCTCCGCGCCGGCGTTCCGCAGGGCTTGGCTGATTTTGGTGCCGCGTATCCACGGGTCAAGAGGGATAGAGAGGCGGATGCTGCCGGCAGTGAGGCTGTCGCTGAACGAGCCGGCGCCGCCGGACCCGCTCCACTCGGTAGAAAGGGACAGGGACGGCCCCTTTGCCGCGAGGGTTGAGCGCCGTTCCGCGTACTCAAGGCGGGTAACGGCCTTATGCAGGCTTATGATGTCAGGCCGCTTGGCAAGGCAGGCGGCGATAAGCGCCTCAGGGTCAGGCTGTATACGGGTTATCTCGATTTTTCCCTCCGGCGCTGCCGCGCCCTCCAGGAAAAGGAGCGCCCTCCAGTCCCGCAGGGAACCGGCCAGGCCTATCTCCGCCCTGCTTAGCGCAAGTTTGGCGCCCTCCGCGCTGAGCCGGCTTTGCAGGTACTCCCGCTGGGGGATAAGCCCGTTCAAAAAAGCGGCCCGGTTCCGTTCCCGCTGCTTCTCCGCAAGCGCCAGGAGCTCTTTAAGCAGGGCGATGCGCTCCCCCTCGGCAATCAGCGTGTAAAACGCCTTTGACACCTGTATCGTAAGCTGCCGGCAGGCGCTCTCGTATTCCAGAAGCCGGCTCTGGTACGCAAGGGTAATGCTCTTCATAGCATAGGGGATGCCCGGGTTAAGCGAGAGGCTTACCCCCAGGGACAGGCTGTACCCAAGCCCCCCGTCTTGTATCTGGAAGCCGCCGCCGGTAAAGAGGTTTGACCGGTAGCTTACCCCTGCGCTTCCGTTTATAGAGGGAAAGACCTCCGCCCAGAGCCGGTCCGCTGAATACTCCGCAGCAGCAAGGTCAAGGGCGCTCTTTTTGAGGGTAAGGCTCTGGCGGAGGGCCGTCTCGACCGCTTCTTCCAGGGACAGGGTTTGCTGGGGGCAAAGGGTTTCCGGCGCGGAAGCGCATAATAAAAGGAGGGCTAGAAGGCAGTAAAGGCGCCGGAGCCGGGGAAGGCGGGGTTTTTCATTCACTTGTGCAATCCTATCCTTAAAAGGGTTTACCTGTTTCACTCGTTACACGCTTTGCGCCGAATTCTTACATACCAGCAGGTATCGTGCCGCCTGCGGCGCCTCCTGTTTTTAAGATGCGTAAGGGCGGGTTCGGGCTGCGCCCGGGCGCGGTTGATACCTGCTTCGGCACGGATGGCGCGTAAAATTTACCCCTTAGGGCGCGTAAAATTTATACAGCTCCGGCTTGGCGGCTGGGGCATTAATATTGTACTATAATCATATTATAATTATAATGAGGATAAGCGGGGTGTCCCAGATGAAACATATAGTGGTGGTACAGAATGATATGAAAACCGAACAGGAGCTTGCGGCGCGGCTTGCCCCGGACTACGACCTGTCTTTCGCCGGGTCCGTGGCGCAGGCCCTTGGGCTTGCGCGGGACCCTGACCTCATCCTTCTTGACGTGGAACGGAACGGCTTTGAGGCAATCGCCGAAATCAAAGCGGCGCCGCGCTTTAAGCAGACTCCGGTGGTCTTTCTGGGGGATGACCCTGAAATCGAGGCGCAGGCCCTTGAAGCCGGCGCCCTTGACTTTATCACCAAGACAGGGCGCGCCGAGATACTCCTCCGCAGGATCGACCTCCACCTCAAGTTCTCCGCGTACCAGCGCCACCTTGAAGAGACCATACAGGAACTTGGGGATAATATCGTGCTTTCTTTCACGAAACTTATGGAGCGCAAAGAGACCATGCCCGACGGCCACCTGCCTGCCACCGCGGACTATGTGGGGCTTATCGGGCGGGAGCTTCTTGCACGGGGAACCTTCGGCGCCTCCTTGAACGCGGAGGATGTTGACTGCATGATACAGGCCGCGCCGTTTCACGACATCGGGAAAATCGGGGTGCGGGATTCTATTCTTATGAAAGCCGGCCCCCTTTCGCCTGAGGAGTTCGGGGCCGTTAAAAAGCATACAGTAATCGGCGGCCAAGTGCTGGCCCTCATCTATGAGCGCAATCCGGCGCGGCGCTGTTTCGCCTACGCCCACCGTATCGCCCTGGGCCACCACGAGCGCTTTGACGGTTCCGGCTATCCCTACGGCTTGGCCGCAGACGCCATCCCCCTGTGCGCCCGTATCGCCGCGGCTGCCAATGTGTACGCGGCCTGTTCCGCGGACCGCCCCTACCGTCCGGCCCTGAGCCGGGAGGAAGCTTTTGGGGTGATTGCCGCGGGAAAAGGCACCCAGTTCGACCCGCGGATAGTGGAGGTCTTTGAAGGCGCGAAAGAGCTGTTCCTCCGGCTCCCGCCCTCGCAAGAACGTGCGGGCCTGGCCGATTTTCTTGCCGGCAGGTAAGCCCTTGGCCGCCCCCGCGTTTCAGAGCGCTTTTTTTTATAAAAGCCCCCTAGCCGCCCCCGCGTTTCAGAGCGCCTTCTTTTATAAAAGCCCCTAGACGCCGCCCCTGCGTTTCAGAGCGCCCTATAGCAGCCGCACTTGAGATACAGCGATTCGCCGTAGCCCACGAGGATAGGGTGGTCCGGCGCCTGGAAGCCGAAGGCGAGCTGGATAAGCCGGCGCCCCGCGTCAAGGGCCGCGGACCCTATCACCGCCTTAAACGCCTGCTCCCCCACGGCCTGGCTGCATGAACAGGTCAGCAGTACCCCCCCTGCTTTAAGGGCCCTCAAAGCCTGCAAATTTATCTCCTTGTACCCTTTCAGCGCCTCTTTCAAAGCGGAGCGGGACTTGGCAAACGCCGGCGGGTCAAGCACGATGCAGTCGAACTTCCCGCCCTTATCCCGCCGGGCCTCCCGCAAAAACGAGAACATATCCCCTTGGAAGCGCTCAATCCGCGCTTCCGCCCCGTTAAGGCGGGCGTTTTGCCCGGCAGCCTCAAGAGCTTCATGGGAAGTGTCAACCAGCAGCGCTGACGTGGCGCCGGCCCGGGCCGCGTGGACCGCGAAGCCGCCGGTATAGGAGAAGCCGTCCAGCACCCGTGCGTCCCGGGGCATAAACCGGCGCAAAAGCCGCCGGTTTTCCTGCTGGTCCAGGAAATGGCCGGTCTTCTGGCCGGACGCGATATTGACGAGAAACGGAAGGCCGTTCTCAAAGATAACGACCCCTTCCGCCGGAAAGGATCCTTTAATAACCCCTTCCCGCTTCGCAAGCCCCTCAAGGGCCCGTACCTCGGCGCCGGATTTCTCGATAATCCCCGCAGGCAGGCAGCCGAACTCGCGGCTCAGCGTTTCTTCAAGGGCCGTGATAATCTCATCCTTCCGCAGGTCCATGCCGAACACGAGAAACTGCACCGCAATCCAGTATTCAGGAGGGCCCAGGGCGGCGCGGACCGCCTCAAAGCCAAGGGGCGCCCCTGCAATAAGAGGCTCAACCGCCGCGAAGGGCCAGCCCAGGAACCGGTCGATAATAAGGCCCGGGAGGAAATCCGCCTCAGCGAACACCAGGCGCGCCGACTGTGCCGCCAGGCCGTAGCCCTGCCTGCGGGAGAGGGCCTGCCGTATGCGGCGCTTGAAAAAGCCCGTGTCCATCCCCTCCTTCGACGGGCTGTAGATCCGGGCGGTGATCTTGGAGCGGGGGTTTACCAGCGCCCGCCCCAGATAGGTCTTTCCCGCGCTCTCCACATCCGCGGTTTCCCCGGGTTCAAGGCTCACTGGGCCCCGCTTATCCAGCACGTGCGCCACTTCGTTGTCATACACCCAGGGATGCCCTGCGGCAATCCGTTTTTCCTCATGGGGTTTTAAGATGATGCGTTTCAATTTTAGTAACCAGCCTCCTGGGGGATTTTCTGTCCCGCCGGGTAGATTTTACGCATAGACGGGTAAAATTTACTATACCGCGGCTGCATAGGGGATCAGCAGGGGGAACCGGAAACGCAGTTTTGAGGGGGATGTTTCAGGGGAAACCCGCTGGCAGGGCAATTTTCACGAACAGCGGGTAATTGGCACGGCCTTTGCTTTATGAATAGTGCGGGCCTGGACCCGCGTATTCTAATCCGGAGGTTTCAATACAATTATGAAACGAATAGTGTTATGTATGGTATTAGGCATGAGCGTTATCGCTCTTTCTCAGGCGCGTGATAATGACCGCAGGGGCTGGGATGACGGCAGGCGCGGGGGCTGGAATAACCGGCATAGCGGCTGGGGGTACCACCATCGCTCCGGGCCGGTTATGGTGGTGGAGCAGGTTTCGATTACCGGAAATCTCACGATTGACAAGGGGAGCATCGCGATAAAGCAGGGGGACACGGTGTATATCGTCCCGGGCCTCCAGCGGTTTGTAGGCTTTATCGACAGCCTCAAGGAGGGCGCTCAAGCGAGCGTGGAAGGGTTTGCCGTACCAAGCCGCTGGGACCCTCAAACCAAATATGTGCGGGTAACCCGTCTTAACATAGGCGGCCAAGATTACGATATGGATGCCAGCCCCAGTTTCCCGCCCCGCTAACCCCCTGCGGGGGTTTCACGTGCTTCCTGCGGCGAGCGGGTTTGCGATTTTAGTCACAACCCAGAAGTTGCGCCTCAGCGGACTTTGAGAACGCACGGGCGCGGGGCATGAAGCCTTTATGGGGGGCTTGGGGGGTCTATGACCCCCCAAATTCTCTTCAAAGAGGCGAGGCCCCAGAGGGTCAGGGGGAGGAGCGCGGCTTGGCGCTTTCAGCC
>JAITHF010000114.1 GCA_031280115.1 Spirochaetaceae bacterium
CGTATTCTTTTGCGAACTTCCCGTAAGGGAACAGCCTCCGGCTGCCGGCGCTTCATGGTTCGCGTATTCTTTTGCGAACTTCCCGTAAGGGAACAGCCTTCGGCTGCCCCCAAACCCCCTATAAAGGCTTCCTGCTTTGGGCCTGTACGCTATCGAATTCTGCCGCGTGCTCGGCGATAACCGCGATGCCTTTGCGCCATAACTCCCCGTTCTCAACCGTGAGCCCTGCGGCGCGGATAACTTCCTCCACCGGCGCCCGGCCAGAAAGACGCAGTAAATCCCGGTACACGGCGCAGAACCCCGGCCCCGACTCCCGGGCGAGCGCGTACAGCCCAAGGGAAAAGAGCAGCCCCAGGGCGTATGGATAATTATAAAACCCTAAATCAGCGCGGTAATAATGGCTCTTCACCGCCCACATATACGGATGATAGAGGGTAAGCCCGTCCCCGTAGGTCTTCTTCTGAGCATCCTCCATAAGGGCGCACAACTCCTCAACCCCCAGTTCCCCGCGCTCCCGCTGTTTGAACAGGCCCCGCTCAAAATAAAAGCGCGAGAGAATATCCACAACCACCTGGCAGCTGTCTTTCAACTTCCCCTCAAGGAGCCCGATGCGCTCAGAAGGCGCCGCATCCTCAAGGGATTTTTCAAACACCAGAGTCTCCGCAAAGATGCTGGCGGTTTCCGCAAGGGTCATAGGGTAGCTTGTGAGGAAACGGGGGAGGTCTTTCACCACCTCATGATGCCATGCGTGCCCCAGTTCGTGCGCCAGAGTCACCACCGAGTCAAAAGAGCCGTTAAAATTGCACAGGATACGGCTGGTTCCGGTAAGCGGGAAGGACGCGCAGTACGCGCCGCCCACTTTGCCGTCCCGTATCTCCCCGTCAATCCATGACAGGGCGAAGGCGTGGCGGGCGAACGCGGCCATGCCCGGGTCAAAGCCCTCAAACTGGCGGGGGATGAACTCGGCGGCTTCGCCCCATGTCCAAACCCTGCTCTGCCCCAGAGGGGCGAAGAGGTCGTAAAACGCGCAGCCAGGCAGGTTAAGGCGCCGCGCCTTGGCGTGGAGGTACTGGCGGAACAGGGGCAGGGACTCTTCGAGCGCCGCGATAAGGGACTGCAAGGTCTTTTCGGTAATCCGCGACTGGAACGCCGCTTTCCGCAGCGGGTCGCAGGAACCGTCCGGCCCGGCCCACCCCCGCCTGCGGTCAACCGTAATAGCCGCGCCTTTGACGCCGTTAAGCGCCGCCGCAAGGGGGATTGCCGCGTCCTTGAGCGCCCCGATCTCCCCGTAATACGAGCGTTCCCGCACTGACCGGTCAGGATGGTTCGCAAGTTCCCGCAGGGCTGTGAGGGTTTTCTTTTCGCCTGTAGCAGGGTCAAAGACGCCGGCTGCCGAGGCTGTAAGCGCGTCATGGAGGCGGGACCAGGCGGACGCGCCGGAGCGGGCCAGGTCCGCGGCAATATCCTCCAGGTCAGGCGGCATTTGGAACGCGGCCTTCGCAGCGGACCGGGCAAGAAAAAAGCGGTACGGCGCAAGTTCCGGCGACGCTTCCGCAAGGGGCTCAATCCTGCCCCACTGTTCCCGCAGCCGCCGGCGGAAGCGTACCCCGGCCTTTTCAAGGGGGAGCGCCGCCGCTTCGAGGGCGTTGATTTCTTTTACGGCCCTTGCCGAGCGGGTGTCCGCGGTGTAGGTTGTTTCAGCGTAGGCGCTTAGGTTTTCCTCAAGGTCGCCGGCGCGCTCAAGGCTCTTGATAAGGGCAAGAAGCTCCGGCGCGCTTTCAGGAAGCGGGGAGGCAAGGGCTTCGAGGATTCCGGCGAGGCGCGTTTCAAGCAGGTCTCTGTCCTGCGTATATGCAGGATCGTCAAAAGAGGGGTAAACCGCCGTGAGCTGCCAGCGCGGCGCGGCGTGTCCGGTTTCTGTCATGGGTTCTGTTTCCTGTTTTCGTTTTTTATCCGGCGCCTTAAAAGGCGCTGTCCCCTGACGGGGGATGGGGATGGGCCACGCGGCGCGCCCAGTGGTGGGCCGCCTGTACCGCGCTCATAACCGTTCCCCTGAAGGCGCCGGCCTCAAGCGCCGCGATGCCTTCGATGGTGGTGCCTGACGGGGACGCGACCATGTCCTTGAGTTCCCCCGGGTTCCTGCCGGTCTCCTTGACCATTGCGGCGGCGCCCAAGACGGTCTGCACCGCGTAGCGCAGGGAACGCTCCCGGGAAAGGCCCGCCCGCACCCCGCCGTCCGCAAGGGCCTCGATAAAAAGGTACGCAAACCCGGGGCCCGAGCCTGAAAGGCCGGTTACGGCGTTAAAATACTCTTCGTCTATCCGGTCCACGATGCCCGCGCCGGAGAGTATCCGTTCAAGCGCCGCGATAGTCTCCCCCCGCACTTCATGGGAAGCGCAAAGGGCGATAACCCCTTCGCCGATAAGCGCCGGCTGGTTGGGCATAATCCGTACAACCAGCGGGTTTTCGTTCCACACAGAACCCCGCAGGGCTTCTTGAATACCGGCTATGGTCCAGCCCGCCACCATAGAGACCAGCACTGCCGGCTTTCCGCTGCCGGCGCGGCCTTTCACTGCCGGCGAAATCTCGCCGAGCACTGAGCGGAGGGTCTGGGGCTTTACCGCAAGGAACACCAGGTCCCCCTCTAAAACCGCCTGGGTGTTCGACTCGTACACCTTCCCGCCTATTTCCCGCGCCGCGGCCCGGGCTTTCCCCTCATCGATGTCAGTAAAGCCGATGATGTTCCCTCCGATGATTTTTGCCGCGCCCTTCATCAGCGCTACGCCCATATTGCCGCTCCCTATACACGCGATTATCATCCGTTCCCTCCTGTATTGATGGCATGCCCTCAGGGGCGCGGATACGCCCCTGGGAGAGTATTTTAGGATACACGGTTATCCCCAGTTTCTTTTCCAGCGCGGCAAACCGCGCAAGCTCTTCCCGGTCCCCGATGGTGACCATAACCCCCTGCTTGCCGGCACGGGCAGTGCGCCCCGCCCGGTGTATGTAGGGCTCCTCCCCTGCCGGCACGTCAAGCTGGATAACGTGGGTTATGCCGGGAATATCAAGGCCCCGGGCCGCAAGGTCGCTTGAAACCAGCACCCGCGCCCGCCCTGCCTTGAAATCATCGAAAGCCCGGCGCCGGGCGTGTTTGTCCCGCCTGTCAAGGTCGCTGTAAAGCCCGGCGGCGGCGATGCCCTGCGCCTGCAAGCGGGACACAAGAACCCCCGCGTCAGCGCCGCGCCCGGTAAATACTAAGGCTTTTTTGGCCCGGGACGCGGCAAGAAAGTCCCTAAGGGCGTCGGCCTTCCGGTTCTTCCCGCTGTAAAGCGCCCAGTGGCGTATCCGCTCCCGCAGTATCTCATGTTCTTCGCTCTCGATAAATACCGGCGCCCTCCCCATAAGCGGGAGGATACGTTCACGGCTCTTCCCGGACACGGTTGCCGAGCAGGAAACCGTAAGCCGCTCCCCGCAGGCGGCGCCCGCAAGGGCCCGGGTGTCCTCAGCAAGCTCCTCGGCAGTAAGCCGGTCCCCCTCGTCAAGAACCAGAAAGCGCACCTTTCCCAGATTGAGTTTCCCCATCCGCTCAAGCTGGAGGAGCCGCGCCGGGTTTCCCACGATAATACGGGGCTTCTCCCGCCGCAGCGCCTCTATCTGCCTCTGGATGCTGGCGGACCCGATGAAAAGGCCGGTCTTTGTTTTTCCCTCTTTTCCCTCTTTCCCCTCTTTTCTTTCCAGCAGAAAGTCCGCCTCCCCCTTTATCTGGGCGCACAGCTCAAGCGTGGGGGATGCAATGAGGATAAGCGGGCCCCCGGGGGAATCAAGCGCTTCAAGGGCGGACTGGAAAACCGGTATAAGATAGGCGAAGGTCTTGCCCGTGCCGGTAGCGGACCGGAACAGCGTGTTTTCCCCGGCAAGAATACGGGGGATAACCAGCGCCTGTATGGCGGTGGGAACCTGTATGTTCCGCTCCTGCAGGCGCTCGGTAAAAAACGCGGCGCACCCCAGGCCGCTAAAGGTTTCCTCCCGCCGTGCCGCCGTGCCGCCGCCTGCCGCGGCTGGGCCTGTTAGTATGCTTCCTGCCATGACCGCTCCTTTAGCGCCTGCGGTACCGCTCGTATTCCCGCAGCATGGATTTAACGAACCGTTCAATCGAATAGTTTTTGGAAAGCGCTTTTGACCGTTCCCGCATGGCGCGGCTTTTTTCTGAATCCTCAAGCGCCTCAAGAGCTTTCTCCCAGAGCAGGGCGTCATCCTCAAGGGCCCAGCCGTTTTCCCCGTTCTTCACCATATCGGCGATGCTCGCGTCAGCGGCGGCCACAATGGGAAGCCCTGAGGCCATAGCCTCGATAAAGGTTATCGGGTGCACCTCGCTGCGGGACGCGCTCATAAAGAGGTCCCCTGCGGCGTAGGCGCAGCGTATCTCTT
Organism: Spirochaetaceae bacterium; assembly: GCA_031280115.1. Taxonomy (GTDB): domain Bacteria; phylum Spirochaetota; class Spirochaetia; order Treponematales; family Breznakiellaceae; genus JAITHW01. The sequence continues at coordinate 4,429 of JAITHF010000114.1, forward strand.
TGGGCCAGTTAAGATAGCCGGTAAAGATAACCTCGCCGCTTATCCCCAGATCATACGCTTCCCGCCCCAGTTCCCGCCGGTCCGGGCCGTCCCCGATAAGCGCGAGTTTAACCCCGGGCCTTCGGGACGCGATTTCTTTGAAGTTGGCAAGGAGGGTATAGATATTTTTCTCCGTCCCGAGCCTCCCGACAAACACGATGAGTTTATCCGAAAGGGGGATATGAAAGCGTTCCCTGAACTCCCTGGCACCGCGCAGCACCTCCGGGGAGCAGTCGTAGAAATACGACAGGTCTATGCCGTTAGGAACCAGCGCGACAGGCTTAGCGTAGCGGATCTCCCTAAGAAACCGCTCTATTTTCCGGGACGGGGCGATGACGCACCGCTGGCTGCGCAAGATATGGGTAAAAATCGTGGGCAGGTTTTTCTTGAGGAGCGGCTCGAACACCGGCAGGAACAGGGGGATATAGGACAGGTAATCAGGATAATAGGTATGGAGCGTATGAATAGAGGGGATATTGAGCTTTTTACTGACCCAGCGGCTCGCCATGTAGAGGCTGAATTCAGAATGGGTATGGATGATGTCAAGGTTAAGGGGGCGGGCAAGGTTAATTATCTCCCGCCCCAAGAAAAGCCCGATGCGGTGCTGGGGTTCTGTGGGGAACCGGACGGACTTTATTCTGAAGACCCCGTTTTCGTCCTGCGCTTTCGGATGCTGGACTGTAAACACATAGGCTTTATGCCCCTGTTCTTCAAGGGCGGTTTTAAGCGTCCTTATGACCGTAACAATCCCGTTTACCTGCGGGGTATAGGTATCGCTAAAGATGCCAATGTTCATATTTCATCGTTCTCCGCATGCGTATCGATACTAAAGCATACCACGCCCCCTGCGGGAGATTCAACCCCCTGCGGGCAGCCGTAGCCCCCTGCGGGGGATTCACGTGCTTCTCGCGGCGATAGGGTTTGTAAGTTTAGTCACAACCCCGAAGGATGCGCCAAAGCGGACGCCGCAGGCGTTAGTGACTCAAAGCACGAAGCCTTTATGGGTGGTTTGGAGGGTCTATGACCCTCCACATCTCTTAAAAAATGCGCGAAAGCGCCGTAAAAAACCATGCCGCGGGAATATGCCCCTGCGGCGCGGCAATACGATCCTGCGGCGCGGCAATACGATCCTGCGGCGCGGCAATACGATCCTGCGGCAGGGCTTTATGTTTTTTGGGTATGAGCGCTGCGCTGCGCTTGCGCTTTTTAAGAGAATTTGAGGGGCTTTTTTATCAGCGCTTCATGGTTTGCGGCTCATAGCGCAAACCACGGCTGCTGAAACAGCCGGAGGCTGCCCCCAAACCCCCAACCAACGGCTTCCTGCTTTGAGCCAGTGCGCCTGTAAAGCGCGGTGATAACATCCTATGGCGGGGCTTTATGTTTTTGGGGTATGAGCGTTGCGCTGCGCGTGCGCTTTTAAAGAGAATTTGGGGGGCTCTTTTATCAGCGCTTCATGTTTCGCCTGCTCATAGCGCAAACAACGACTATTGAAACAGCCGCAGGCTGCCGGCGCTTCATGTTTCGCGTATTCTTTTGCGAACTCCGCGTAAGGGAACAGCCTCCGGCTGCCCCCAAACCCCCGCTCAACGGCTTCCTGTTTTGCGCCCGTGCGCCTGTAAAGCGCGGTGATAACATCCTATGGCGGGGCTTTGTGTTTTTTGATTATGAGCGCTGCGCTGCGCTTGCGCTTTTTAAGAGAATTTGGGGGCTTTTTTATCAACGCTTCATGGTTTGCCGGCTCATAGCGCGAACTCCGCGTAAGGGAACAGCCTCCGGCTGCCCCCAAACCCCCAGCCAACGGCTACCTGCGTTGCGCCCTTCCGCCTGCGACGTCCACTGAGGCGCCGCGCCATGCGATCCCTGCACCCCACATCCGGCCTGCCATTGAAACAGCCTCAGGCTGCCTTGTGCCACGAAAACAGCCGCAGGCTGCCCGCAGGGGGTAAAGGGTTTACAGTATGTGCCGATACTAAGGAAGTATGGAGGCTCTAGGTGATTAGAGGATGGTATACCAGCGCCAGCGGCATGAGAGCCCAGCAATGGCGCCTGGACGCGATAGCGAATAACCTGGCCAATGTGGATGTTGACGGGTACAAAAAAGACATGGCCGCTTTCAAGGCGTTTCCAGAACTCCTTCTGCGCCGTACCGGAGACGACGGGGTCAGAACAAACCCCTTCGGGTCAAGCGACGCGGCGCCGGTTATCGGGAAGCTGGGGACCGGCGTGGAGCTTAACGAGCTTTATACCAGTTTCGAACAAGGCGCCATGAAAGAAACCCAGAACGATTACGACCTCGCCCTTGACGGCAAAGGCTTTTTCACAGTCCAGACCCCCTGGGGCGAGCGCTACACCCGCAACGGCTCGTTTCATCTGGGGAAAGAAGGCTATCTGGAAACCAAAGAAGGCTATCCGGTGCTGGGGGAACAAGGCCCCATAAAGATACAGGCCAATAATTTTCAGGTGGATAAGCGCGGGAATATCTGGATAAACGCCGCCTATGAGCCCGGGGATATGATTGCCAGAGAGGGCAACACCTGGGAAGAAACAGCCCTCCTTGATACGCTCAAACTGGTGGGCTTCGACGTGGAGCGCTACCTTGAAAAGCAAGGCTCAAGCCTGTACCGGGCCACTGATATTTCAGGGGAAGCGCAGGTTATCGAAGCGGAAAACCGCCCCCGGGTGGTGCAGGGGTTCACGGAGTCTTCTAATGTGGATCCGGTGCTTGAGATGGTGCAGATGATAGAAGTAAACCGCGCCTATGAAGCAAGCCAAAAGGTTGTCCAGGCAGAGGATACCATGCTGGGAGTTTTGATAAACCAAGCGGCTAAAGTCGGGTAATAAAAATAAATAACAGCAAAGACAGGCAGCACAAAAGGAAAAAAGGAAAAAGGAAGAAAGAGAGAAAAAGAATGGTACGAAGTTTGTGGACCGGCGCTTCCGGCATGATCGGCCAGCAGGCCAATATCGATACGATCTCCAATAACCTCGCGAATGTGAATACCACAGGTTATAAGCGGATGAGGGCGGATTTTGAAGACCTTCTCTATCAGACAACCCGGGTCGCAGGAACGCCGGCCACAGAAGACACCACCGTGCCGGTGGGTATTCAGATGGGGCACGGGATAAAAATCGCAGACACCCAGCGGCAGTTCGGCCAGGGATCCCCGCAAAACACCGAGAACACGACTGACATGGCGATTATGGGGGAGGGCTTTTTCAGGATACAACTCTACGACGGAAGCCTTGCGTACACGAGAAACGGCGCGTTTCAGATCGACTCCACCGGCAGAATGGTAACGGCAAACGGCTATTTTCTTATTCCCGATATTATCATGCCCGAAGGGTTTCTGCCGGAGAAAATTACGGTTTCCAAAGACGGCAGGGTTTCAGCGGTGGTCCCCCAAATCAACGCCAATGAGCCTGTGGCAGTGGGGCAGCTTGAGCTGTACCGCTTCCCCAATCCGGTGGGGCTTACCGCGGTGGGGGAAAACCTTTTCAAAGTAACCGAAGCCTCAGGAGACCCCATTCCGGGGCGCCCCGGGTACGAGGGCATGGGGCAGATATATCACAAGTTTTTAGAGATGTCCAATGTTTCGGTGGTGCGGGAAATGGTTGACCTCATCGTGGCGCAGAGAGCCTATGAGTTCAACTCCAAGACCATACAGACCAGCGATAATATGCTGGGCATCGCCACCAGCCTTAAACGATAACCGGAACAGAGCGTAATGACCATCATCAACAGCGCGGCAGAGCCCGCTTTTTTGCGCCTTGGCCGGCGGCAGCTTGAAAAAACGCCGGCGCTCAAGGCCGCGCCCCTGCCGGCGGGAAGCGGCGGCAGGAAACCGGAAAGCTTTTCAGCGGTTCTTGACGCCGCCTCCGGCTCTCCGCCTTCCCCAAAGGCCGAAGAAACCCGCCGGATGCGAAAACCCGTGATAGACAAGAAAGACAAACTCTACGAGCAGTGCCAGGCGCTGGAAACGTTTCTCATTAAAAACCTCCTTTCCAGTATGCGTAACACGGTTCAGAAGTCCGGCCTTATCAACGAAGGGTTTGCAGGCAAAATGTATGAGGATATGCTGTACGACGAATATGCCGGAACCTACGCGAAATCCGCTGGTTTCGGCTTGGCGGAACTTGCGTACCTGGAACTGAGCGGCCAGCGGGGAACGCCCCCGCCCTCCTCCTAGATTTCCCCGCCCGCCATCCACACAAACACATTATACCCCCCGTGGGCCAGGGCGATGCCGTGAAGCGAGCGCCATTTGTGCATAATCCACGATAACAGGGCGCCTGCAAGGGCCGCGTTAAGCACGCCCCAGGGCCCCTCGTAGCTATGGGCCGCGGCAAAGAGCAGGGTCGAAAATAAGATGCCTTTTAGTATGCGTATCATGCCGGCGCCCGCTTCCTCAAGGCCGGCGAAGCGGCTTAAAAGATAGCATCTAAAAAAGGTTTCCTCCACATAGCCGGTTCCCAAAGCCGAGATGAAAAGGGCAAGAAAGCCGGCACAGGAGTCCGGCGCTTTGAGGCGCGGCGTTGGGAAGCGCAGGCCCAACAGGCCGGACAGGGCAGAGACGCCCCATCCGATAAAGAGCAGGCACAGGAAGCCGGCAAGCGCTGAGAGCGCGTCCCGGGCCCCTGGTTTTGCCGGCCAAAGGCCCTTGCCCATGAGTATACCCATAAGCGCCAGCGCAGGAAGCGTATACGCCAAAAACTTCAAAAGCTCATGGGCAAGGCGTATTTCCAGCGCGCCTCCTAAAAAGGCCGCCGGGTCAGGAGAGGCCGGGAGGCGCGGCGGAAACAGCGCCAGATACAGGGCCAGCGCTTCAAGCAGCCTGCCGGTTTTTTTTATTTTCTCTATTTTTTTTATTTTCTCTATAAACATAAACATAAGCGCCTCCGGTCCGCCGTAAAATCCCCGCCCCGGAGCGCTCAAAGCCTCTTCAAGCGCTCAATCTCGTCGCGGATGAGGGCGGCCTGCTCGAACTCAAGTTTCCCGGCGTGCTCCTGCATCTCCCGTACCAGCGCTGCTGCCAGTTTCGCCCGCTCCGACGGCTCAAGCTGGTTGTAGGAGCCGGCCAGCACCCCTATCGAGGCCGCGGCAGCCTCCTTCTCCTGGGCGCTCCGGCGGGTCAGGATGTCTGCCGCCGCTTTCTTGACTGTGGCGGGGGTTATATGATGCTGCTGGTTGTACGCGGTCTGGGCGTCCCGCCGCCGCTGGGTTTCGGCAATGGCCGCGGCCATGGCGCCGCTCATCCTGTCAGCGTACATAATCACTTTTCCCGCGGCGTTTCTGGCGGCGCGGCCTATAATCTGAATGAGGCTCGTGAGGGACCGCAGGAAGCCCACCTTGTCCGCGTCAAGAATAGCTATAAACGACACTTCCGGCAGGTCTATGCCTTCTCTAAGCAGGTTTATCCCCACAAGCACGTCGAAATCCCCTTGCCTGAGCCGGGTCAGAATCTCCACCCGCTCAATGGTCTCAACGCTGCTATGAATATAGCGCACCCGAAGGCCCAGGCCGAGAAAATAGTCCGTCAGGTCTTCGGCCATCTTTTTCGTAAGGGTCAGCACCAGCGACCGCTCTTTCCGGTCTATCCTGCGCCGCACCTCAGCGTAAATGTCTTCTATCTGCCCCTCGCTGGGGCGCACCTCCACCTCCGGGTCCAAGAGCCCTGTGGGGCGGATGAGCTGCTGTACCACCTGCGCCGACGTTTCCGCCTCGAACACGCCGGGGGTGGCGGAAACATAGACCGTCCGGTACAAGCGCTGTTCAAACTCGTCGTACCGCAGGGGGCGGTTGTCCAGCGCGCAGGGCAGGCGGAAGCCGTACTCCACCAGGTTGAGCTTTCTTGACCGGTCCCCGGCATACATGGCCCCAATCTGGGGAAGGGTAACGTGGCTTTCGTCAATAAACGTGAGGCGCCGGGCGGGAAAATAGGTAAGGAGCGTGTCCGGCGGGGAGCCCGCTTCCCGTCCGGAGAGGGGCGCCGAGTAGTTTTCTATTCCCGGGCAGTAGCCTATCTCGTGCAGCATCTCAATATCGAACTCCACCCTGGTCTTGAGCCGCTCCGCTTCAAGGAGTTTCCCCGCTGTTTTAAGCTCCTCCAAGCGTTCTGCAAGCTCCTCCCTAATCCGCCCCAGGGCCGCCTCAACCTGCTCTTTGGGCATGACAAACTGCTTGGCCGGATAGATGGCCGCCCGGTCAAGGTCTTCAAGGGCGCCGCCTGAAACAGGGTGTATCCTGCGTATCCGCGTTACCGTGTCCCAGTCAAGGTCGAAGCGGTAGGCGTCCTCAAGGTACGCCGGGTATATTT
>JAITHF010000152.1 GCA_031280115.1 Spirochaetaceae bacterium
GCGAACTTCCCGTAAGGGAACAGCCTCCGGCTGCCCCCAAACCCCCGCTCAAGGCTTCCTGCGCTGCGCCCGTGCGTTCTCGAATTCCGCTGAGGCGCACCTTCTGGGTTGTGACTAAACCCCCAAACCCTATCGCCGCAAGAAGCACCTGAAACCCCCGCAGGGGGCTGTCAAATTTAAAGGAGGCGGTTGATTGACATTAAGAACGGATGTTGTTATAGTTATTTATATAATTTTCTTAACTAAGGAGTTAGTATCATGAAAAAATTTATGGGTGTGGCGGTGCTCTTTTTTGCGGCATCCGTCTTTGTAACAGCGCAAACCGTTACCGCTGAATGGGCGCAGGTCGATGGTAAACCGAATATCAAGTTTATCAATAAAAACCCCGACGCCATGACCGTCCAGTACGCCGTAAAAGGTGAAAAACCCGCGAGTATCGACATTCCGGCGAACTCGCAGGTAACCCTGCCGTATGCCGGCAAAACCCCGAACGCCCCTATCGACCCGCCGATAGCCAAACAAGTGGCGAAGCCTAAAGCCCTGCCTAAAGGCGCGGTCAGCGAGCCCCTTGGCGGCGCAGCAGCACCTGCCCCCGCGCCGGCGCCGGCGCCGGCAGCGGCCAAGCCCGCGCCGGCCCCTGCCAAGAAGTAAAAGAAGTAACCCATCTGCCGCCGGTCTTTCCGGCGGTTTTTTTATATATATAAAAGTATATAAAAGAGCCTGCCGCTTTCAGTATACCCGTATATGCCCCTAAAAGCAGGGAGAATCCTTTAATATCCGGTACTGCCTGAAGAAACCCCCGCTTGCATTGATTGCCTATGCTATGTTAGTATATATTTTGTCGATAAGAAATAGGGAGATCGTTCTGCGGCGCGTCAAGGCGCGCACTCTCTTATTGGAAACCAGCCGCAGGGGCATACATTTTTTTGCTCTCTATACAGATACAAATTAAAAATCTCGTATAGAGCAGTTTGAGGAGGATTTTGTGAGATTGCGGATTAAGTTATCGGTTATTGTGAGCGTCATTACCGCGGTTGTGGTCGCTACTATATCCATCATTACCTTAAGTCAATCCAGTAAACTCCAAGCCAGCACGGCGACCGCGAATTTAAGGAGTATTGCCGGGATGACCGCGGTTGATATTCAGCGCGAGTTCGAACGGTATCTCTTTGCGGCGCGGACCATAGCCCAAACCATGGGAAGCTACGGCATGATAGACGAATCAGAGCGGCGGGTGCAGTATGACAATATCCTGTACGGCCTTATCTCGGCCAACCCCCATTTCATCGCCATCTATACGATGTGGCTGCCGGAAACGATCGACGAGCTTGACGCGGAATATGTTACCAGCGAGAACATTACCGGCCAATATATCTCCATGTATACCAGGGCTTCCGGCTCAATCCAGTACGGCTTTTACCAGAACTACCGGCAGGTGCTGGGAAACCTCGGGGACAAAGACATAATCGGCGACCCCTTCCCCATGATGGTAGGGGAAAAAGAAACCCACGTTATAAGCATAACCACCCCTATTTTCGGCAACGACAATACGCCTGTGGGGGTAACAGGGATTGACGTGGATATATCCGTGCTCCAGCCCATCGTAGCGGCCATTAGGCCCTTTGAAACAGGCAGGGCCTCGGTGCTGTCCAACAACGGGACCATCATGGCCCATGAAAAACCCGCGCTTGTGGGAACCAGTTTCCAGCAGGGGATGCGGGATATGCTGGGGGAAAGCGGCATACGGCAGGTTACCCAGTCCCTTGGGAGCGGGGAGCCTATACTCCTTGAATACAGCGGCCAGGAAATGGTAAGTTTCCCCTTTAAGGTGGGGGACTCTCTTGCGGCGCTCACGGTCATAGCCTCGGTGCCGGTGAAAACCGTGCTTTCCGAAGTAAGCCAGATGACCCAGTTCACGGTTGTGCTGGCAGTGGTGGCCATTATTATCTCCGCAGGCATCAGCTTTCTCATCGCCACCAGCATTGTAAAGCCCATCCTCAGCGTGAGCGCCATGCTCAAAAATATCTCCGAAGGGGAAGGGGACCTGACCAAACGGATAAACCTCACCAGTAAGGACGAGATCGGCGATATGGCGCACTATTTCAACCTCACCTTGGAAAAGATCCGGAGCCTTATCATTATTATCAAACAGCAGTCCGTTTCCCTTGCGAATATCGGCACCGAGCTTTCTACCAACATGAGCGAGACCGCCGCGGCCATGAACGAGATAAGCGCCAATATCCAGAACATCAATAACCAAGTGATAAATCAGGCGGCGAGCGTAACCGAAACCAACTCCACCATGGAGCAGATTACCGAAAACATCGAGAAACTGAACGGCCACATCGAGAACCAGAGCTCAAACATTTCCCAGTCCTCCACGGCTATCGAGGAGATGATCGCCAATATCGCTTCAGTTACCCAAACCCTGGTGCACAACGTGGAAAACGTGAAACACCTTGCAAGCGCCTCCGAGCTGGGGCATACCAGTTTGCAGGAAGTTTCCACGGATATTCAGGACATCGCCAAAGAATCCGAGGGCCTTTTGGAAATCACCGCGGTCATGGAGAACATCGCAAGCCAAACGAACCTGCTTTCTATGAACGCGGCGATCGAGGCGGCCCACGCAGGGGAATCGGGCAAAGGCTTCGCCGTGGTGGCTGACGAAATCCGCAAACTCGCCGAATCCTCCGGCGAACAGTCCAAAACGATCGCGGTGGTGCTTAAAAAGATAAAGACCTCTATTGATAAAATTATGGCCTCCACCGACGCGGTGTTAAACCGGTTTGAGGCCATTGACTCAGGGGTCAAGGTGGTGTCGGAGCAGGAAGAGAACATCAGGAACGCCATGGAAGAACAGCAGACCGGGGGCCAGCAGGTCCTTGACGTGATTGCCCGCCTCAACGACATCACCCAGCATGTACGCAGCGGTTCCACCACGATGCTCATGGGGAGCAAGAAAATCATAAGCGAGAGCCGGAACCTGGGCATCCTTACTGACGAGGTTTCAAACGGGGTCAACGAAATGTCCAAAGGCGCGGATCAGGTGAATATCGCGGTGGACAGGGTGAGTAACCTCAGCAGCGACAACAAAGACCACATTGATACGCTGGTAACCGAGCTTTCTAAATTCAAAGTTGACTAAGCGGCAACAGCCGCGCGGCGCGCGCAAGGGGGCTCAGGGGCCGCAAACCCCCTGGGCTCCTTCTTTTTTATTTTCCCTTTTTTATTTTCCCTTTTCTCTTTTTTTCTCTTTTTTTCTAACGGGCCTGTTCAGTACGCTCAATAATGTCGTTCTGAGTTTCTCTTGAAAGGGCGTTAAAGAACGTTTCCCCCGGTGTTAAAACGCTCTTTTTTTCTGATTTTCTAAGGCCCGGCCATACGCCTGCGCCCTGAAAGCCGCCGGCTGTTCGGTTATGAGCGCCGCAACCCGCTCGGTCCGCAGTAAGCCCGCGGCCCCGGGGCGGCGATCCGGCGTTTCCGGTGGTAATGGTACGCAAGGCGCATGTCCGCGCCGCCGGCGCCCTCAATGCTGGCGAACCCGCGCTTCCGCCGGATAAGCCCCCGCTCCTCAAGCCTGTCTAAATCTTTGCGCACTGTTACCTGAGAGACTTCAAACAGAGCCGCAAGCGCCGGCGCCTCTGTCCGCTGGTTCTCGTCTAGATGTTATGCCGCTGTTTCATGGGGGTTTTGCCTCGTATTCTTAGGGAGCGGTCCGGGTTCTGTTCTGCGGTATACGTTTGCTTCTGTTTCTAATAGAGTTTCCGCGCTTTCATAAGCCAGCGGGCATCTTTCGTTTGAAATAAGCCGCGCTCAAAGCCCCGCAGGAGGCGGCGCCCCGCTCCCGCGTACCGGCACCCAGAGGGTGAACACCGACCCTTCCCCGGCGTGGCTTTCCGCCGCTGCCGCGCCGTGATGGACCTGGGCGATATGGCGGACAATAGCCAGCCCCAGGCCCGCGCCTCCCTGGCCGCGGCAGCGGCCTGAGCCAACCCGGTAAAAGCGCTCGAAGATTCGGGGCAGGTGCTGCGCCGGTATGCCTATGCCCTGGTCCTGCACGGTGATAACAAGGCGTTCCGCCTCTTGTACGGCGGCGAGCCTGACGCGGGAGCCTGGGGGCGAGTATTTTACCGCGTTATCCAAAAGGTTTGCCACCCCCCGTATCATAAGCCGCCTGTAGAGAAAGGCCGAAAGTTCCGCCGGACAGGCGAGAGACAGGGTTATCCCCTTGTCTTGCGCCGGCATTTCCACCGCAGCAAGGGCCTCTTCCAAGAGGGGGCGCACCGGCGTTTCCTCAGCCCCGCCGAAGGGCGGCGCCCCGCCTTCCTCAAGCGCCATCAAGCACAACAAGTCTGCGGTAAGAGCCTCCATGCTAAGAGCGTTTTTAAGAATTATCTCGATGCCCTGCCTGGCCGCGTCCGCAAGGGGGCTTTCAAGCAGGGTTTCGGCAAACCCTTTCACCACTTGGATAGGGGTTCTAAGCTCGTGGGAAACATTGGCGGCAAAGTCCTTGCGGACCCGCTCAAGCGTACGCAGGCGCGTGCGCTCCTCAAATACCAGCGCCAGGGCCCATCTTTCATCATCTGAACCGGCGAACGGCGCCGCGGACACGAGAAAATGGCGCTCAGCGCCGGCGGAATAGAACTTCATTTCTTTTGCCAGCGCCGCGCCCTGGGCCAGCGCCTCCAGAGCCAGCGCCTCAAGGCCGGTTGAGCGGGTTGCCTCAAGGAGGGAGACGCTTTTACCGCCCCGGCCTAAACAGAACGACGGGGCAATGCCGAAAAGGTTCCGGGCTTGGGGATTTGCAGCCTGAAGCGTAAGGCCCGCGTCAGCGGCCAATACCCCTTCATGGATAGTGTTCAAAACAAAGTCAAGCCGGCGCCGCGCGCTTTCAGCCTCCAATGCCGAAAGAGCGCCCGCCCCGTCCGCCTCACCGGGCGGGGTATGTTTGGGCTTGGACAGCGGGTTGGGAACGAAAAAAAAGGATTTCACCGGATCCTCCCTGGCTCAAGGTTTTTTCCCAAAGGGTTTGCCCCGTGCCTCAGAGCCGGCAAGAGCGCGGATTCCCCTGCCCGCCTTGAGGATATTTCTTTATATAACGCCTTATATGCCATGTATATATACCATACTCCCCTAGCGCGATCCTTGTATATACGCCCCCTGCGGGGGATTCAAGTGCTTCTCGCGGCGATAGGGTTTGCAATTTTAGTCACAACCCAGAAGCGGCGCCTCAGCGGAATTCGCAGGCGTATGGGCGCAGCACAGGAAGCACTAGCGGGGGGTTTGGGGGCAGCCTCCGGCTGTTTCAGCAGCCGCCGTTTGCACTATGAGCCGCAAACCATGAAGCGCCGGCAGCCTAAGGCTGTTCCCTTACGGGAAGTTCGCAAAAGAAGGCGCAAACCATGAAGCGCTGATAAAAAAAGCCCCCAAATTCTCTTAAAGAGGCGCGAAAGCGCCGATAATTTTTTATATACCAACAAAATAGCGGCGGGTTTGCCCTATTTTGCCGCTTATTTCCAAGCATTTCTCTCTTGATAACCCTTTTTCAGCGCGGTATAATCAGCGTTATAGCGAGGAATTATATACAGGGACCGTGTATCGTCCTTGGAATTTTATTTTTTTTAAGGAGCTTATGTATGAAAAAGCGTATGATTCATTGGGCGGGCGTTGCAACGCTAGTGGCGGCGCTGCTGACAGCCGGTTTTTCCGGCTGCGGCATGGACAGCGGAACCTCCGCGGGGGAAGATGGCAGCGCGGAAGCTGTCCTTGCAAAGGAGATGCGGAAATACACAACCGCATTTATCTTTGACGAGAATGACCTCGGCAAAGACATCACCAGACGGGTTATTGAGCTAAAGGAAGGGGAACGGGCGGATAGGTCGGTCCAGGGTTCGGTGGCCGGAGTTGACGGCTCCGGTTATTTCAGCCTTGAAAAGGGCGCGCTCAAACTGGCGGCGCTGCCGCCGAAACCGGCTGAACAAGGAGAGGTTGGC
>JAITHF010000202.1 GCA_031280115.1 Spirochaetaceae bacterium
GTTTTATGGTGTTCAGGGCGATTTCCAAAGAGTTGGACCGGCGCCGGCGTTTAGAAGAAGAAGAGCGGGCGCGCCGGGAGCAGGCTATGCGGGACCAGATGCTTATGCAAGCCGAGGAAGGCTCGGAAGTACCCCTGTCCGCTGAAGAACAAGCCCGCATGAGTTTGTACGAAAATATCGCTAATATGGCTAAAGACCATCCTGACGGGGTAGCGCAGCTTATTAGAACGTGGCTTTTGGAGGAATAAAGAATGGCAAAAGCATCAGCCGCTTCAGGAGCGAAAAAAGGGGCGAAAGACACCAATGGAAGGCAGAAAGCCGCTATTTTTCTGGTTTCTATTGGCTCCCAGGTTTCCTCGGAAATATTTAAGTATCTGAGGGAAGATGAAATTGAAACCTTAACCTTTGAGATTGCCCGGCTTGAAACCGTAGAAACTGAACAGAAAGACGCTATTCTGCAAGAGTTTCAGGAACTTATGATGGCAAATCAATTTATCAGTACCGGCGGTATTGATTATGCCCGGGAGCTTCTGGAGAAAGCCCTGGGAAGCCAAAAAGCGGTGGATGTTATTAACCGCTTAACCTCCAGTTTGCAAGTCCGTCCTTTTGACTTTATCCGCCGGACTGATCCGGCTCATCTGCTTAACTTTATCCAGCAGGAACACCCCCAGACTATTGCCCTTATCTTGGCGTATTTAGAGCCGAATAAAGCGTCAGTCATCATCCAGAACCTCCCCAATGAGGTGCAGACCGACGTGGCCCGGCGGATCGCTACTATGGACCGTACTAGCCCTGAAGTCCTGCGGGAGGTGGAGCGGGTTCTGGAAAAGAAACTCTCCACCCTGTCCAGTGAAGATTATACCGCCGCAGGCGGCGTGGAAAGCATCGTCGAAATCCTTAACCTGGTGGACAGAACGTCGGAAAAACAGATCATCGAAGCCCTGGAAGGAGATGATCCCGAATTGGCCGAGGAAATCAAGAAGCGGATGTTTGTGTTCGAGGATATTGTTATGCTTGATGACAAGTCCATCCAAAAGGTGATGCGGGAGGTTGATTCCGCTGAACTGGCTAAGGCGCTTAAATCGGTTGACGCGGAAGTGCAGGACAAGATATTCCGCAATATGAGTAAGCGCGCCGCAGGGATGCTCAAGGAAGATATGGAATTTATGGGGCCGGTACGGCTCAAAGACGTGGAAGAGGCGCAGCAAAAAATCGTCTCGATTATTCGAAAACTTGAGGAAAGCGGTGAAATTATTGTTGCCCGTGCCGGAGAAGATGAATTGGTGGTATAAGACATGACAAAAACAGTGTTCAGATACAGTGAAATCGAAATCAACGAAACCAAGATTTTTCTTGACCCGCCGTTGGCTCTCACTGAAATGGTTGTTCCGGAAGTAGAAGATATAGCCGAAGAAGCATACGAGGGGCCTACTATAGAAGAACTTCGCCGGGAAGCGGAGCTCTTTAAGAGCCAGTGGGAGTCTGAACGGGAAACTATGATGCGCTCGGCTAAACTGGAAGTGGAACGTATCATTAAAGAAGCCGAGGATGAGGCGTTTCAAGAGGTAAGCCGTAAAACCGATGAAGCCGAAGCCTTAAAACAGGACGCCCAAGCCGAAGCCGAGCGGATTATCGCCGGAGCCAAACAGAAAGCCGCAGAGATTGTTGCCGCGTCCCAAGCCGATATCGAAGCCCAGCGGAAAAAGGCGGAAGAACAAGGGGAGGCTGCGGGGCGTGAAGCGGGATTCCAGCAGGGCAAAATCGAAGTGGACCGGCTTATTGAGCGGACCCAAACGGTACTTGAGCGCGCTCAGGATAAACGCGCCGAAATCTTGGTGGAAACAGAGCAGCGGATTATTGACCTTGTAATCCTCATTGCCCGAAAAGTTATTAAAACGATCTCCGAAAACCAGCGGGACGTGATTGCGGCCAACGTGCAGGAAGCCCTCCGTAAGGTAAAGGGGCGCGGAGATGTTATCATACGGGTACACACTGCGGATTTACAGCTTGCCACCGGCCATATCAAGAATTTTATTCAGACTTTGGAAAGATCAAGCAACATTCAGGTTCAGGAAGATTCATCAGTTGATAAAGGAGGGTGTATCATCGAAACCGATTTCGGTGAAATCGACGCCCGCATTTCCAGCCAGCTTATGGAACTGGAAACAAAAATCATGGAAATCGTTCCTATAAAAACAAAGCCGAAAGCCGCCTATACTTCCGATCAAGAGAAAGGCTAAGGGTTATGGAAACCCTGCTTGAAAAGTATATCGAAGCCGCTAAACAGGTAGATCCAATAAAATGCGTAGGGCGTATCTCTAAAGTTCAGGGCCTGCTTATTGAAAGCCGGGGGCCTGCGGCTATTATCGGGGAGATCTGCCGTATCGAAGCCCCCAGAAAAAGAGGCGTTATCGAAGCTGAAGTGGTGGGCCTGCGGGATGAGACGGTCCAGCTTATGGCGTATCAGGAAACCGGCGGTATTGAGGTGGGAAACCGGGTGGTTGCCTCCGGGCGCGAGCTGGAAGTGCCGGTCTCGCCGAAACTTTTGGGGCGGGTGCTTAACGCCCAGGGGCAGGCTGTTGACGGCAAAGGGGCTGTTCAGTCCGCGCTGTATTATCCGGCTATGGGTTCCCCGCCGGACCCGCTGAAACGGAAACGGGTAACAAAGCGGGTATGCACCGGCGTACGGGCCATTGACGGGCTTTTGACGGTTGGCAGGGGCCAGAGGCTGGGCATCTTCGCCGGAACCGGCGTGGGAAAATCAACCCTTTTAGGCATGATTGCCCGCAACACCGACGCGGACGTGAATGTGGTCGCCCTCATAGGCGAGCGGGGGCGGGAAGTCAACGACTTTATCGAAAACGATCTTGGCCCGGAGGGGCTTGCGCGGAGCGTCCTCATCGTTACCCCCTCCAATTCGCCGCCTTTATCCCGCCTGCGCGGCGCCTATGTGGCAACCGCGGCAGCCGAATACTTTCGGGACCAGGGGCTTGATGTGATGCTGCTCTTTGATTCAGTAACCCGCTTCGCCCGGGCCCAGCGGGAAATCGGCCTTGCCATCGGGGAGCCTCCTGCCACGCGGGGGTATACGCCTAGTATGTTCGACCAGATGCCCAAGCTCCTTGAACGGTGCGGCACCTCCGAAAAGGGAACTATTACCGGTTTCTACACGGTGCTTGTGGACGGCGACGACCTTGACGAGCCGGTATCCGATACGGCCCGGGGCATCCTTGACGGGCACATCGTGCTTTCCCGTTCCCTTGCCCAGGGGTACCATTATCCGGCCATTGACATCCTTGCCAGCATCTCCCGCCTGGCGCCGGAGGTATCGGGGCCGGCAACCAATAAAGCGGCGGGGGTTATGCGGCGGCTCATCGCGCTCTATGCCGAAAACGAAGACCTTATCAACGTGGGCGCCTATCACGCCGGTTCCAACAGCGCCATTGACGAAGCCGTTGAAAAGCACAGCGAGATTAGGGCGTTTCTTATACAGGAAGTAACCGAAAAGTCCTCTATACAGGATACGCTTTCTCAGATGGCGCGTATTGCCGGCAGCCCCATACCGGAAACAGAAACAGACATAAAAACAAAACAGGCTAAGGAATAATACGGCATGAAACGGTTTGCCTTCGGGCTTGAAAAAGTGCTGGGCCTTCGCAGGCATCGGGAGCGGGAAACCGAGACTGCCCTGGGGAAGGCGGTAGGCGCGCTCACGGCGCTTGAGCAGCGTATCAACAGCGCAGCCGCAGAGCGGGCGCGGGTGTCGGCGCATCCGCCTGAGGCCCGGGACATTCCGGCGTTTGACCGGTACATCCTGCGGCTTGAACATGAAAAAGCGGCGTTTTTACAGGAAAAAGCCCGGGCGGAACAGAAGGCTGAGGAGGCGCGGCAGGTCTATCTCGAAGCCGCCCGGGACCGTAAAATTATCGATAAGGTAAAAGAACGCCGGCGCGGGGAATACTGCAAACGTACGGCCCGGGAGGAAACCAAGATACTGGACGACCTTGCCAGCAGCGCAAAGATCCGGGCCGGGGGCGAGGCGCAGCAGGGGGTTATTGCAAAAAATGCAAATAATACGAAAGGCGGCGGCGGCGGGATTATGCGGGGCCTTATGGTCTTGCTTTTTACGGGCCTTGGGGCGGGGCTTTTCGGCGCCGGGCAGAAAGAGAAAACCTTCGCGCCCCTTGATTTGAGCGGTCTGCCGAACGGGATTTATAAGGGGTCGTCTGAAAACTGGCCTGTTGCAGCTGATGTGGATGTGCTTATCCAAGAGGGCGCTATTGCGCGGGTGGTGATTACCCGCCATCGGGAAGGGCTGGGGGAAAAAGCCGAGGCCGTTGCGGAGCGGGTTATTGCGTCCCAGTCTTTGAACGTAGACGCAGTAAGCGGCGCCACACTGAGCAGCATAACGATCCTGCAAGCCATTGAAAGCGCGTTAAAACCCCCGAAGAGGCTTAGCGGCTCATAGCAGGGCCTTTATGGGGGGTTTGGGGGGTCTATGACCCCCCATATCTTCTAAAAGAGGCGCGGAAGCGCCAATAATTTTTTGAGCGCGGCGGGAAAACCGGTTTATTTTGCACGCAAAATAAGTTTCTTTGCACGCAAAATAAAGCCGCCTGTACACGGTTTAAGCGCCCCTGGACCTGAACAACGCAAGCAGGCTTCCCTTTCCCGCCTGCTCACAGCAAGAGGGCCCAGTCTGGCGGCGCGGGGGCCTTGAGAACCATCCTAATCCGGCTCAAGAGGTTTAATTTGGAAATTTTTGACGGCCTGTATGAAAATACCGATTATTTAACCACCTAAATCATCACCTATATTGGGAACAAGCGTTCTCTTTTGGGCTTTATTGCCGCAGGGATCAGGATTGTTCAAAAGCGCCTGCAAAAAACCAAACTGCGTATCTTTGACGTTTTTACCGGTTCCGGCATTGCGGCGCGGTACTGCAAACAATTTTCAAGCCTGCTTATCGCAAACGGCCTCGAACCATACGCTTCGCTGACAGGCGCATGTTATCTGTCTAACAAAGACGAATTGCCTATGCCGCTCTTAAAAGATATCTATTGCCGGCTCTGTGAAGAGGCCGCTGGCGCGTCCTTGAAAGAAGGGGTTATCGCGCGCTTCTATTCCCCAAAGGACGACGATACGATACAAAAAGGCGAACGGGTTTTTTACACCCGCAGAAACGCGATGTATATTGATACGATGCGCCGCCGTATTGAGGCGGTTCCGGCGCAGTATCAAAAATACTTTCTCGCGCCGCTGCTTGCGGAAAGCTCTGTTCGCGCGAATACGTCCGGCGTATTTAAGGGGTTCCACAAAAACAGGGAATCCGGGAAAGGGCAATTCGGCGGCGGGAACTGGGACGCCCTTTCCCGCATAACAGGCCCTATTGTTTTGCCGTTTCCCGTTTTCAGTAACTTTAACGGCGAATATAAAATATATAACGGGGATTCAAACATGATTATCCAAGAGGCGCCTGAGGTTGATCTTGCGTATCTTGCCCGCCCTACAACCAGCATCCCTACGGCTCAAATTATTTTATGCTTAACGTGATACTTGAGAACGCCTATCCTGAAAAGATAAGCAAGGTTTCAGGGATTCCCCCTCATTGGAAGCGGTCCGCCTATAATAAAAAACGGTCCGCCTCTTCGGCGCTGTCCGATTTAGCCGCCAACATAAAAGCAAAGTTTGTCCTTATATCCTGTAATTCAGAAGGTTTTATACCTCCTTATGAAATGAAAGCCATGCTGGAAAAAATCGGAAGGCTGCAAGTCTTGGAAACCGGTTATACCGCGTTCCGGGGGTGCAGAAATCTTTCCCGCCTTGCAGGGCAGGGCCGCCGGCCTCTTGGCGTTACTGAATATCTTTATGTATTGGAGAAATAACGCGCCTTGGCGTGGGCCCCGCCTCTAGGCCGGCCAGTGGCGGCGGCGGGGCGGATATGCTAATATGCCCCTTATGATGATGATGACTACTCACCCTATGCCCCAAGGGGTACTGCTTGATATGGACGGCCTCATGCTGGATACCGAAAGGCCGGTGGTCGCGGCGTGGATAACCGCCGGACGCGCCCTGGGGCTGGAAATCAGCCCTGAAATCGCGGAACAGACGATCGGCGTCAATGAACAGGACACGAAAGCGCTTTTCCTGCGCGAGTACGGCCAGTCCTTCCCGTACCGCGAGGCGAGGCGCGCTCTTGAAACCATACTCCTTGAAAAGATAGCCCGTGAAGGCATCGCCCTGCGCCCCGGGCTTTGCACCCTCCTTGACCGCCTGGACAGCCTTGCCATTCCTTTCGGGGTTGCCACCTCCACCAGCCGGGACATCGCCCTGTGGAAACTCGAAAAGGCCGGCCTGAGCCGGCGCTTCAAGACGTTTGCCTTTGGGGACGAGGTGGATAAAGGGAAGCCGGCGCCGGATATTTTTCTCCTTGCAGCCTCGCGCCTGGGGGTCGGGCCGGCAGGGTGCGTCGGGTTTGAGGATTCCCCTGCGGGCCTTGAGAGTTTGCGCCGCGCAGGTATCCCTTCGGTGTTTATCAAAGATATGGTGGAGCCGGCGCCGCATATCCTTGCGTCAGTGTGGCGGCGGTTCGATACGCTTTCTGAGGCTGCGGCGGCGCTGTTCAGCGCTCCTGATCCCGGGCAATAAGGATGAGCCGCACAAAACTCATAAGCGCGGAGAGGGCTGACGCCACATAGGTCAGCGCCGCGGCGGTAAGCACTTTTTTCACCCCTGCAAGTTCGGATTCGCTCAACACGCGGCTGTCCCGCAGGATCGCCACGGCCCGGGCGGACGCATCGAACTCCACCGGCAGGGTTATGAGGTAGAACAGCACCCCTACGCCGAAGAAGATGATGCCCAGGTTGATTAAGAGGGGCAGGCGGAAGAAAAACCCCCCCAT
>JAITHF010000228.1 GCA_031280115.1 Spirochaetaceae bacterium
CCCGTCAATAACCAAAAGATACAGGGTTTTGCCGTCAGATGACACCCCCGCCGCGCTGCGGGGATGGCGGGCTTGGGAACGGGGCGGGGGAAGCGCCCCTTGGCGCAGAACCCTGTAAAACCCCCCTACCGCATAGGCGATGCCACAGGCGTCAATCAAAGCCTCTTGGCTGACAACAGCCGCTGTGCCGCCGCCATTGCCGCCGCCGTCATTATAATAAAAGACCAGCGCGTCATACTGAGGGTCCGGCGGGGAAACCACCGCACCCTTATCAATCGTAACCCCCACAACGGTCCGGCTTTCCCCCTCTTTGGCGGAGACCGGACTAAAGGGGTTTGTGTTTATGCCGGCGATACAGCCGGAGCGCCGGACAAAACTGGTAACTTTCAGGCTCGGCACCACCCCGTTACGGACAATGCCCTTAACCGGCTCTTTTCCGCTTACGGTTACGCCTATATCTTTCCGGCTCAGGTCAACCCGCAGGGCCCAGGCCCGCAGTTTCGGGCTTTTAATCCGAAGCGCGCAGTAATCCACCCCTGAATCAAATGCCTGCCACACCGGCGCCGCGTCCTCCGGGCTTGCTGCGCGGGTAACGCGCTTTACGTCTAAGGGCGGGCAGGGAACAGAATTTGAACGGACAGAAAGGCTTGAACAGGAGAGAATGACTGCGGTAAGCGCAAGGCGGCTTAGGATGAGTGAGCCGTTCAGAACGGCATGATTGCCGCGCAACGCCCCACCCACCGCAGGGTTCCAGAGGGATACCCGCTGCGCCCTAATAGTCGGACTTGCCTTTTCGGGACTTTTTAAGCATTTTCCGCTGGATAGCTTTTTTCTTCCGGTTAAGAATAGTAGAAGGTTTTTCATAATATTCCCGCTTTTTGAATTCCCTGATAATCCCTTCTTTTTCTACCATACGCTTAAACCGCTTGATAGCCTTTTCCAGTACCTCGTTATCATCCACGATGATATGCGCCAAAAAATCACCTCCTTTCCGTAGTTGGTCAGAATGTTATTCTCTTAGAATGAATTAAATATACTCAAAATCGCTTCTTTGTCAAGGACGGGGCGGGTCATAAAGGCGTCAGGATCGGTATTTTCGCCGGAAACCCGTATTTCCCAGTGAAGGTGGGGGCCGGTGGCAAGGCCCGTGGCGCCGGAGGCGCCCAATACGGCGCCGCGCTCCACCAGATCTCCCGGGGCGGCGGCGATCGTATCCAGATGGTAATAGAGCGAATAGACTCCGGGAAGATGTTCGAGTATCACCGAATTGCCGGTAACGATACGCGCCTGGGCCAGAACGACCCGTCCTTGGGCGCAGGCCCGGACGGGGGTTCCGGCAGGAACCCCGTAATCTATCCCCGCGTGAATAGCGGACGCGCTTGAGCCGTCGGCGTACCGGTAGACCCGGCGGTCCCCGAAGAAGCTGGTTCTTCTTGCGGACTGCACAGGCGGTGCAAAGGGGCCTGCTGTGTATATCTGGGTTCCGGTGCGGCGTATGATACGCCAAAGTTCGGCGGCCTCGGCGGTTTTGCGCGGGTCCGGCACGGCCCGCAGGTCAGTATTCCGCTTGTCAAGCGGGATTTCTTCAGCGGCGAACTCCCGGCTGGTTATCACGAGTTTCACCGCGCCGATACTGCCGTTGCAGTCTTCCGCCTGTATCAGCGCGCCTCCTGCCGGCGCGGTGCAGGGAACCGCGAGAATTGCGGCCTGCACCATTGCGCCGCTTTTGTTTTGGGACAGGTTAAAGAACGCCGCGCCGCTCAAGCGCTCCCCCTTAGGCCCGATAAGAACCGCCTGAACCCCCGCGCCGCCTGCAAGGGCGACTGTTACCGGTTCTCCCGGGCGGGGGTTGCCCGGAATAACGGCGATTTTAAGGTGCGGATTAGTTTGCGCCCCGGCAGCGGCGGTGAAAACCAGCGCCCACCACAAAAGTATCTGTTTTATCATCAGTCAACACGTTCCAAATCGAATGTATCTGAAACCCTGCGAACATTCAACCCCCTGCGCCCCCTCCCCTGCGGGGGATTCAGGTGCTTCCTGCGGCGGGAGGGTTTGCACGTTTAGTCACCCCCTGCGGGGGTTTCAGGTGCTTCTCGCGGTGAGCGGGTTTGCAATTTTAGTCACAACCCTCACGCAACGCCTCACCGCGCTCCGCAAGCGAAAGGGCGCGAGGCAGGAAGCCGTTGTGGGTGGTTTGGAGGGTCTATGACCCTCCAAATTCTCTTAAAGAGGCGCGAAGCGCCGACAGTCTCCGGCTGTTTCAGCAGCCGTGGTTTGCGCTATGAGCCGCAAAGCAGGAAGCGCCGGTAGCCTAAGGCTGTTCCCTTACGGGAAGTTTGCAAAAGAATACGCGAACCATGAAGCGCCGGTAAAAAAAGCCTCCCAAATTCTCTTCCAAAAACGCACCGCCCGCGTGGTATGCGGGCGGCGCGGGTTAGCTGTTTAATAATTCCGCCCCCTGCGCCCCCTGCGGGGGTTTCACGTGCTTCCTGCGGCGATAGGTTCGCAAATTTAGTCACAACCCCGAAGCGGCGCCTCACCGCGCTTTGATCGCGTTAGCGGCGCAGCGCAGGAAGCCTTGAGCGGGGGTTTGGGGGAACTGGTTCCCCCATAAACTCTTCAAAGAGGCGCGAAAGCGCCGATAATTTTTAATATAACAACA
>JAITHF010000229.1 GCA_031280115.1 Spirochaetaceae bacterium
ATGCCCCTGCGGCGCGGGAATATGCCCCTGCGGCAGGGCCATATGTTTTTGATTATGAGCGCTGCGCTTCGCGCGCGCTTTTAAAGAGTTTTTGGGGGAACCAGTTCCCCCAAACCCCCAACTAAAGGCTTCCTGCGTTGCGCCCTTCCGCCTGCAAATTCCGCTGAGGCCCCGCGTTGGGGTTGTGACTAAACGTGCAAACCCTCTCACCGCAGGAAGCATCGGAAACAGCCTGCGGCTGAATCAAAATACCCGGGACGCGCCGTATAGAAAGCGACCGGCAAGGCGCCGGAACTCTGTTGTTTCTGGAGGCGTTATGAATAATAACCTCAATTCAATTCTCATCGAAGGCAATCTGGTGCGGGACCCCCTTATCCGTTCCACCCCCAAAGGAACGCCGGTTTGCACCTTCTCCCTCGCGTCAAACCGTTTCTTTAAGCAGGATAACGAATGGGCAAACGAAGTGAGCTTCTTCGATGTGGAAACCTGGTCTAATCTGGCGGAAAACTGCCACAGCCTCGGCCATAAAGGAAGGGGCGTCCGCGTGGTGGGCCGGCTTAAACAAAGCCGGTGGATAAGCGCGGACGGTAAAAACCATTCCAAAATAACGATCGTGGCTGAACACGTTGAATTCCGCCATGAGTTCAAAAAGGGAGAGGCCGAACCGCCCGCCCCGCCTGCGGACCCGCTTACCGAGTTCCATCAGGAAGAACGGGAAAAGACGCTCAGCTTCTAGTTCAAAGGGGGCGTCCCGGGACGAGGCGGCTCTGTTTCGCGGTAAAACCCGTCTTTCCAGTTAAACCGGCTCGTGTCCGGCAGGGGGCGGGCATTCTGGGCCGAGCGCATCAAGTCCCGGTAATCGCCTTTTTTAAGGGGCGCCCCTGAAATATCCAGAATAAACCGCCTGAATCCCGCCTCCCTGAGAAAAGGGATTTTGTCCACCAGAGAAAGGGGCTTTTCCGGTATAACCAGCGCGCCTTCGGCGCCGCTTGTAAGGATAAACTCCTCGCCTCTGGCGCCGCGGAACCTGTCAAAGCCGTAAAACGCCCTGAGGTCTGCCCGTATGCGGAACAGCGGCGGGTACGCGAACACCGTGATAAACACCCCGGGGCGGCGCTTAGGTTCCGCCGTCCTCTCAAGGTTCTGCCGGTTGTTCTCAAGGGGGCTTATGAAATGGCCTATGCCCAGGCGCGACACAAAGAGCGACGCCCACCGGTTAAATATATAGAGGTACGGGCCGGCGATTAACACCGCGCCGCTGCCGCGGAAATACGAAAGGTGCCCCAGGTTATTCACCACAAACCGCCGGTACCCCCGCTCCATAAGGGCGGGTATCTCAGCAGACAGGAGCGCATCATTCGCTTGGGGAAAAAAGGGGTCAAGCACCAGAATGATTTCCTGCGGGGGGAAGGGCAGGGCAGGGCCGCGCAAAAGCGCGCCTGCTGATGCGCGGGTATAGGCGAGCATAACCGCGCAGGGACGGTCGGACTGGAGCATATAAAGGTCTTCCACACGGGAGACCGCCGCGTATAAACCTTGAGGGAACACAGGCGCAGGGGCGCGCTTTTGCAATTTCTCTTTTTGCTCTTTTTTATCTTTTTCTATCAATAGGCCGATGTCCGGCGCCCGGCCCCTTCCCGGAAGGCGCTTAAAAAAATCCCCCGACGGGATAACCGGCGCAAAGCGCCGCTTCGTTCTGGTCTGGATAAGATAGACCGGGTCTCCCGCGCCAAAGCCCGGGGGAATAGAAATCCACAGGCCCTCTTTGTCTTGTATCACTGACGCAAGTTTATGCGCGGCCCGGGAGGCGTCGTCGGCGCGGTGGACTCTGATAAGATCCCCCGGCGCCGGGGAAGCAGGCCCCTGCGGAACCGGGACCAGCGCCAGCTTCCCGGCGTCCCCGTGTTTTACCCGGCAGATCGTTCCCAGAGGGATGCCGGTGCCGCCGCTCTGTTCGGGCTTGAGCCAGTCTATGGCCGCAGCCTCCCCCTCCTCCGGTACGGGGGAGGCGTTATAAAAAGCTGTTTTGGATCGGGCGAAGTCGCCTTTTAGGATCCTTTCCGCCTCTTCCAGGGCTGAGTTGAACCCATCCGCGCCGGCGTAAAGCGCGTCGATAACCAGACGGTACGCGGAAACCACGGTTCCCACATAGGCGGCGCTTTTCATGCGCCCCTCGATTTTACATGAGCGTATGCCGGCCCGGGACAGTTCCGGCAGGTATGCAAGGAGCTGGAGGTCCGCAGGGCTGAAATAGTACCCCTGTTCTTCTGAATCCGAGCGGGTGTAATAGCGCCGGCACGCTTGGGTGCACAGGCCGCGGTTAGCGGACTTGCCGCCGAGAAAACTTGAGAACAGGCAGAGGCCGGAGGCGCTGACGCACAGCGCCCCGTGGACAAAGACTTCCAGTTCCGCGGCGCTTTGGGCGCGGATCTCCTGTATTTCCTTAACCCCCAGTTCCCGCGCCAGAACCACCCGGGACACGCCGTATTTGGAGAGGAGGTTTACCCCCCTTGCGGAAGCGACGTTCATCTGGGTTGAGGCGTGGAGTTTAAGCCGGGGAAAACATTCCCGCGCAAGGGCGATAAGGCCGAAATCTTGGATAATAAGGGCGTCAGGCCCTAGATCGGCAAGGTATTTAAGGAGCTGGTACATTCTATCCGCTTCCCGCTGTTCAAAGACCGTGTTGACCGTTACATAGAGCCTGCGTTTCCGCCGGCGCAGCCCCCGCAGGGCGCCTTCAAACTGGGAATAGGTGAAGTTGGCGCTTTTCATGCGGGCGTTAAAACTTTTCAGCCCCAGGTACACCGCGTCAGCGCCGGCGCCCACTGCCGCGTCCAGGGCTTCTTGCGAACCTGCCGGCGCCACGAGTTCCAGATGGTTTTCGTTCATAAGTTTTTCATTATAGATACCACCTGCCGCTTCCACAACCCCCATAGGTTGTTTCAATGGCAGGCAGCAGAAGGCTGTTTTCATGCTTCGAGGCGCGGCGCCTTCTTGATGTAACGCCTCATGGCGCTCCGCAGGCGCGGCGGACATATTCGGCAGCTTATTTCAGGGGCTTTAGTATTTTTTTTAAAAAAAGCGCTTGACCAACAAGCGGGCATTTTGTTAGTATCCGCTTTATGAAATTTTTATTTATATTAAAGTGTTTTCCCTCCAGGGCGGATTTTGGACAAACGACAAACGACAAACGACAAACGACAAACGACAAACGACAAACGACAAAAAATTATGGGGGCATAACCGGCTTTGTCAAGCCCCTTTCCATGAAATTCGGCGTTTTTTTAAAGTTTTTTTTAGCGTGTCCTCTTGTTTTTTCCCGATGTTTCCCGCGCCTCTCTGGAGGTTCTTTGAAACAGCGGCGCCCCGCCGGGGGGTTTTTGCAAGGTTGTTCATATAAAAGTACCTGAGCCGCGAATTCTGCAAAACGGCTCGTCCGCCGGCAGAAACATACCGTTTTTACCGGATAATTATTTGTCTTAATAAAGGAGAAAACCTATGGTGAAACGTAAAGGCTGGATTCCGGTCTCACGGGCTTTGCTGCTGGTCATGGCCCGGGTGTGGGAAAGCGCGCTGGCCGCGAAGGGCCTGCTCTGGGGCATCCAGAACGCGCTTATACAGGAGTTCCGGGACCGTATCGAGGCGGCGCAGAACGCGTTTGACCAGGCGGCGCCGGCAGTGCGGACAGCAGCGCTTACTGAAAGCATAAACGAGGCTTTTGACCGCCTTGAGGCGCTTATGCGGTATCTCAAAGACCGGTATTTCAGAAAGCCCCCGCTCTTTGACGAGGATTTTGAGTCCCTGCTGCTCGCGCCCAATGACAGCGCGGCACCGGAAGCCCCCCGCCCTGGGAGCCGGGTCATTATCACGCTTTATTATAAAGGCCGGAACACGGTGGTGGTGGATGCGAACCCCATGCCCGGAGACAGCCCGCCTGAGGATTGTTATATGGAGGTTTTTCGGGGGGTCATGCTGCCTCCGGCGCGGTTTGAAGGAGCGCCGGCGGGGCAGGAAAGAGAAGGGGGAAAGGCCGGTTTAAGGCCCTGCTTTATGCGCTCCCCTTCCTCCGGGAACGAGCTTTTTAAGTGGCTGAACACGTCCCGCAAGCAGGAGTTCGCGTACTTTAGGCCGGAGGATCAGGGCAAGGTGGCGTATTTCTGCGCCCGGTACGTGAACGAAAAGGGCGAGGCCGGCCCCTGGGGGCCGGTGGCGGCGATTATCATCCCCCAAGGGGACGACGCAAGCCTCGCCTGACGCCGGCTGGGAGGCGCCCCGGGGCGGCGAATATCCTGCGGAGGGTTGGTCTTAGGAGAGGGGGAGGGGAAGCGTTAAAAATGATCCCGGCCAAAATTAAAAAGCCGGCAGCAACGCAGACAGGAGGATAATAACTATGTTTTTAAGGCGCACAACTACCGACCGATTTATGTACAAGAAAGGCAAGCAGCGCGTAACCATTACAGGCTATACCGGCGGCGAGCGGAAGGTGTCCATCCCTGACGCCATTGAAGGGCTGCCGGTTACGGCCATTGGGAACAAGGCGTTTGCCAGGCAGGGCGCCCTCACGAGCGTTATTATTCCCGCCTCGGTTACGGCCATCGGGGGGAGCGCGTTTGCCCGATGCGCCAACCTTAAAAGCGTTATCATTCCTGAGCGGCTTATATATATTGGGAACAGCGCGTTCTCAGGATGCGCCAGACTCAAGAGCGCCGCCATCCCTGCGGCGGCGGCGGTGATCGGAACCTATGTGTTCGCCGGATGCGCCAGACTCAGCGCGATTAACGTGGACCGCAGGAACGCCGCGTACTCAAGCGTTGACGGGGTGCTGTTTACCAAAAAGCGGGATGCCCTCATTGTCTACCCTGCTGCCAAGAAAGGGCAGGCATATACGGTTCCCGACTCGGTAACTGAAATCAAAAACGGCGCGTTTTACGGATGCGCCGGCCTCAAAAGCGTTATTATTCCTGACGGGGTTACGGACATTGCCTGCGAAGCCTTTGCGCGGTGCGCGAACTTGAAGCGCGTTACCCTTTCGGCTGAGACATGGATGGAGAACGGCGCGTTTCCTGTGTGGGTACAATTTGTCTACCGCGGCCCTCTTTCGGGGGATTCGCGTGCTTCTTGCGGCGGGAGGGTTTGCAATTTTAGCCGCAGCCCTCTCGCAGCGCCTCAGCGGGCTTCGATGGCGAAAGGGCGCAGCGCAGGAAGCATTAGTGGGGGTTTTGGGGGAACTGGTTCCCCCAAATTTTCTTAAAAGAGGCGCGAAAGCGCCGATAATTCATTATATACTAATACTTTATATGGGGACAGGATAGTTTATTTTGGATCCAATATAACGCCCGCCGGAGCCGCCGGCGAAAGGGCGCGGGGCAGGAAGCCCCCCTGCGGGCAGCCGGAGGCTGTTTATGTGGCACAAGATACGGCAGGCCGGGTGTGAGGTGCAGGGATCGCTTGAAGATGCGCCTCAGTGCGCTTCGATGGCGTTAGCGGCGCACCGCAGGAAGCGCTAATGGGAGTTTGGGGGCAGCCGAAGACTGTTCCCTTACGCGAAGTTCGCACAAAGAGCCGCGAAACAGGAAGCGCAGGCAGCCGTAGGCTGTTTCAGCAGCCGCTGTTTGCGCTATGAGCCGCAAAACAGGAAGCACAAGTAAAAAAGCCGCGCCGTCCGGTTAGGGCTGCTTCGTCCATGGAGAGGAGCCGCGAGACCGGGTCTACCTTCCCGCGCCGCCCGCGCCGCCGCCGGCCAAATACTTTTCGCGTAAATCTCCGGGGAAGGGGCTGCGATCAGAAAAATTTTCCGAATGTATGCGGCTTCCTGCCGCAAACGTTACGCTGGTAAGGCTGCTGCACTCATCAAACGCATAGTCCCCGATGGCGGTAACACTGCCGCCGATGGTAACGCTGGTAAGGTTGCTGCACTCATCAAACGCATAGTCCTCAATGGCGGTAACGCCGTCAAGGACGGTAACGCGCCTAAGGCTGCTGCACCCATAGAATGCGCCGCCCCCGATTGAGGTAACGCTGCCGGGGATGATGACGCTCCTAAGGCCGGTACACCCCAAAAATGCGTTGCTCTCGATGAAAATAACGCCGGCAGGGATGGTAACGCGCCTAAGGCTGCGGCACTCAGCAAACGCATAGTTCCCGATGACGGTAACCGGCTTGCCGTCAATTCTGGCGGGAATAACCAGCGCCGTATCCGTGCCGGTGTAGCCGGTAATGGCGGCGCCGCCCTGGCGGTTCTGTTCGTACCGAAGCCCCGCAGGGATTTTTTCTGCTTGCGCCTTCGCGTCAAGACTGGCCGCCGTTGCCAGAGCGAGCGCCGCCGCGCAAAGCGCCCTTAGAAATGGTTTCTTCATCGCAATTATTCCTTATAATCAATTATTCTTTACAGATACCGCGCCTCATCGCGCTTTAACAGCGTTAGCGGCGCAACGCAGGAAGCACTAGCGGGGGGTTTGGGGGGTCTATGACCCCCCATAATGCCTTAAAAGAGGCGCGGAAGCGCCGATAACTCATCTGCGCCGCGCCCTGCCCTCCGGCTCCGGCGGCTTTTTTTTGGTTCCAAATAAAAACCTTCCCATACCCATAGATGTCATTATATATAACGGATTATCGGCGCTTCGCGCCTCTTGGAAGAGAATTTGAGGGAACCAGTTCCCCCAAACCCCCCGGTAGCGGCTTCCTGCGCTGCGCCCTTTCGCCGGCGGCCCGGTTAGGCGTTTTGTTGGAACCAACCGAACTCTTGTTGGAACCAACCGAACTCTTGTTGGAACCAACCGAACTCTTGTTGGAACCAACCGAACTTTTGTTGGAACCAACCGAACTTTTGTTGGAACCAACCGAACTTTTGTTGGAACCAACCGAACTCTTGTTGGAACCAACCGAACTCTTGTTGGAACCAACCGAACTTATATTGAAACCAACCGAACCTATCCTGTCCCCAGATAAATCATTATCGTATAATGAATTATCGGCGCTTCGCGCCTCTTTGGGAAGAGAATTTGGGGGAACCAGTTCCCCCAAACCCCCAACCAACGGCTTCCCGCCCCGCGCCCTTCCGCCTGCGACGTCCGCTGAGGCGCCGCTTCGGGGTTGTGACTAAACTTACGAACCCTATCGCCGCGAGAAGCACGTGAAACAGCCTACGGCTGCGCAGGGGGTTGCATTTTTGCGTAAAGAATATTATATTAAAAAAGATACTGTCATTGCCGGCGAGAGTATTCTTGCCGTGGTTGTGAGATAAGGATTAACCTTATGAATCAAGATTTGTTCTGGTTCTGTGAGGGCGCACCAATGCTTGCCATTACCCTCTGTGAGCGCCGGATTTCCCCGCCGCACACCGCACCCCCCAAACCGGAACCCAAAAAGAAAGGCCGATTAAAGAAAAAAGGCCGAAAGGAACGAAAGAAACATGAGTAGAATTGCGGTGGTCGGCGCGATTCTGGAGAACCCCCAGGTTAGCCAGAAGGCGTTTAACGAGACCCTCGGACAATTTAAGGGCATTGTGCAGGGGCGCATGGGCATTCCCTTTGACAATGACAATCTTGCGGTTATCTCCATCACCCTCTTAGGGGAACTGGACGATATTAACGCCCTCACCGGAAAACTGGGCAATCTGGCGGAAGTAACCGTCAAAACCGCCATATCCGGTGAACTGAAACAAGGGGAACACCATGGCAAATAGCGCGATCGTGTCCGGACATAAGGCGAAAGGCCGACAGGAAACCATTTTTATTGATAAAGAGTATATCGAAGGCTTGCTGGAAACGGCAAAACAGGCGGATGACGCGGTTATCACCGCGGCGCTTGACAAGGCCGACCGCTTCGAGGGGCTTAACCACCGCGAAATCGCCGCGCTCCTTGCAAGCAATAACCCGGCGCACCTTGAGCGGATATTCGCCATTGCCGGCAAAATCAAGCAGCACATCTACGGCAACCGTATCGTCATGTTCGCGCCCCTCTATGTGAGCGACCACTGCGTCAACCGCTGCGCCTACTGTAGTTACAACTGCGGCCACAGCTTTGGCCGCAGGAAGCTCACCCAGGACGAGGTGCGGGAAGAGGTGCGTATCCTTGAGGCCATGGGGCATAAACGTATCGCCATGGAAGCCGGCGAGCATGACAAGGAATGCCCCATTGATTACATCCTTGAGTGCATGAAGACGATCTACGATATGAAGTTCGAGAACGGGGAAATCCGGCGGATAAACGTGAATATCGCCGCGACCACGGTGGAAAATTACCGGAAACTGAAAGAAACGGGCATCGGCACCTATATCCTCTTTCAGGAAACCTACCACCAGCCCGCCTATGAACGGGTGCATCAGGCAGGCCCCAAGCGGGATTACGCCTACCACCTTACCGCATTTGACCGCGCCCAGGAGGCGGGGATTGACGACGTGGGCGGCGGCGTGCTTTTCGGCCTTGCCGACCCCTACTTTGAGACTCTGGCGCTTATGATCCACAATGAACACCTTGAAGAGCGCTTCGGCGTGGGGTTCCACACGATTTCCGTGCCGCGCCTCTGCCCGGCGCCGGGGATGAACATGGCGGATTATGCACTGGTTGACGACGCGACCTTTGAGAAAATCGTGGCCGTTATCAGGTTGGCGGTGCCGTTTACCGGCATGATACTGTCCACCCGCGAGAGCCACGAGATGCGTAAAAAGCTCCTCAAAATAGGCATTTCCCAGATAAGCGCCGGGTCCAGCACCGAAGTCGGCGGGTACGCGAAGCGGGAGCGGCAGGAAAAGGCCCATAACCCCCAGTTCATCGTCAACGACGAGCGCAGCGCCCTCTCGATTATCTCGGAACTCATGGACGACGAGTACATCCCCAGCTTCTGTACCGCCTGCTACCGGAACGGGCGCACCGGGGACCGGTTCATGCGCCTTGCCAAGTCAGGAGATATAAAGAACGTGTGCCTTCCAAACGCGCTTATGACCCTCTGCGAGTACGCCATGGACTACGGGGACGAGCCTTTTAAACAAAAAGCCGCGAACGCCATCGCACGGGAGATGCCAACAATCGGCAACGCGAAAATCCGTGCGAAGACCGGTGAAAACGTGGAGAAAATCCGCCTGGGGCAGCGGGATTTCTTTTTCTGATTCTTTTATAAAGATTCAGCGGAGGTTCGGGGGTCCTGCCGGACAAACCGTCTTTCGCTGGCTCTTTTTATAAAGATTCAGCGGAGGTTCGGGGGGTCCTGCCGGACAAACCGTCTTTCGCTGGCTCTTTTTATGAAGGTCCGGCAGAGGCCCGGCGGCCTGCGCCGGACACGATGCCGGAGGAGCCACGCGCGAAACGCGCAAGGAGCGGCTATGCCTGAGACTATAACTGAGATACGCGAAATACCTGCGATAAAGACGGACTCGGAGATACTTCATTTTATTACCACCGAGGACCCGCACGAGGCCGAGGGGCTTTTTGCCGCGGCCCGGAAGGTCCGGTCTGAACATTACCGCAACGAGGTGTATTTTCGGGGGCTTGTGGAGTTTACCAATTACTGCAAGAACGACTGCTACTACTGCGGCCTGCGCCGGAGCAACGCCGGCGTCGGGCGGTACCGCCTCTCGCTTGATGAGATACTGCGGAGCTGCCAGATCGGGGATACCCTGGGGTTCAAGACCTTTGTGCTGCAAGGCGGGGAAGACCCCTATTTTCCCGATGACAGGGTGGTTGAAATCCTGCGGGCTATCCGCGGGGCCTATCCTGACCATGCGATTACCCTGTCCATAGGGGAGCGCCCCCGGGAAAGCTACGAGGCGTTTTTTAAGGCCGGGGCGAACCGGTATCTTTTGCGCCACGAAAGCGCTTGCGAGGAACATTACGCCATGATGCACCCTGCCTCCATGTCCCTTGCGGCGCGGAAAGGGTGTTTGTATACCCTTAACAGCATCGGCTATCAAGTGGGGGCGGGCTTTATGGTGGGAACCCCGTTCCAGAAACCTGAACACCTTTTGGAAGACCTGCGGTTTCTGCGGGATTTACAGCCTCACATGATAGGCATAGGCCCCTTTATCCCCCAGGCGGACACGCCTTTCCGGAATTATCCGGCAGGGGCCTTGGAACAGACCCTCCGCATGGTCGCCCTTGCAAGGCTTCTGCTGCCGAAGGCGCTTATTCCGGCAACCACCGCCCTGGGAACCATAAGCCCTGTAGGGCGGGAGCGGGGGCTTATGGCCGGCGCGAACGTGGTCATGCCCAACCTCTCCCCCAAGGAAGTGCGGAAGCTCTACGCCCTCTATGACAACAAGATTTGCACCGGCGACGAAGCCGCCGAGTGCCGCTATTGCATGGAGGGCCGGATACGGAATTTCGGCTTTGTGCCGAATATGGGCCGCGGCGACGCCGCCGGCTGGACTGCAAGCGGCCTTTCTTCTTAAGCGCCGCCGCCTTGGGGCAATAAAAAGCGGTTTTTGGAAATTTTATATCAAAAAGTCGAATAAAAGACCTGCCCGCGGGGTTTGGGAAACTAAGGATAGCGGCGCCGGCCCCCGGCAACGGGGGCACACCCGAATAAGCCCTACGCCCGAAAAAAGCCTTGCGGCTTGGGGGCAGGTGATAATAAAGCATTATCCCTTGGAGGGATACTGAAGGAGCGGTTTATGAAAATTGGCGTTCGGCTTGTCGGTATTATTAGTATTTTCAACATAATCGGTATCAGCATACTCGTTGCGGTTACTTTGGCGCTGTCCGAAAAGCAGGTCCACAAGATGGCTGATGAAAATGCGGTAAGCCTTGCCATACAAGGCAGTGAAAAAATAAAAAGCTGGTTCGGCGTGTATATGGATGCGTCAAGAACCCTTGCCCACATAATGGAAGGGTATAAAAACATCCCCGCAGCGGAACGGCGCAGGTATTTTGATTTAATGCTGCAGCAGGTTCTCATTGCAAACCCTGAGCTTGTCGGCGTGTGGAGCGGCTGGGCGCCTAACGCCCTTGACGGCATGGACGCTGAATACGCCAATACCCCCGGAACCGATGCCAGCGGCAGGTATGTTCCGGTGTGGGGGAAAGGCCCGGGGGGCCTTTTTGTCGAGCCTCTGGCGGCATACGACACCTCCCCATTTTACACCCGCCCTATGGAGACCGGCAGCGAGATTGTCCTTGATCCGTATATATACCCTCTGGCAGGAAAAGATATTCTCATAACCAGCCTTTGTATTCCCATAAAAGACAACGGCAAGGTTGTGGGGGTTGTGGGGGTTGGCATTGAATTATCAAAAATAGTTGCTATTGCCAGTGAAATAAAGCCCTACGGCGGCGGCTTCACCCTTGTTTTCAGCGGCGGCGGTATTGTCGCGTCCCATACGGATACCAGGCGGATCGGAAAAGATATGCGCCAGTCCGAAACGGATACGTTCGGTTCGTTTCTCAATACCGCGGCGAACGCCGTTACCCGGGGAACCAGAGCGGCCTTTTCAGCACCTTCGGCACAGTCAAAGTCGATGATCAATTATTACTCGGTCCCGTTTACTATTGAGAAATCCCTTACCCCTTGGACCTTGATGGTGGGGGTCTCAAGAGACGCGGTTATGGCGCCTGTATACCGCATGATGGTAATAGGCATCATTATCGGGGTGCTGACCATCGCCCTCATGTCTATCGGGGTCATTTTCACGGCCCGTTCCATAAGCCGCCCCATAGCCTATACGATGGCCGTGCTCAAGGACATATCCGAAGGGGACCTGACCCGCCAGGTGGACATTTCGTCAAAGGATGAACTGGGGGATCTTGCCCAGTATTTAAACTTTACTATAGAAAAGATAAAAAACCTTGTCTTAGCCATCAAGACAGAAGCGAACTCCCTCTCTGAAACCGGCACGGATCTTGCGGCGAACATGACTGAAACCGCCGCGGCGATAAATCAGATTACCGCAAACATCCAGAGCATTAAGTCTCAGACAGGAACCCAGTCGGACAGCGTGAAGAGCACCGGCTCAATCATGGGAGAAATCGTAGCGAACATTGAGGCCCTGAACAGCCATGTGCAAAAACAGACGGACTGCGTTTCCCAGTCCTCATCAGCGATAGAACAGATGCTGGCGAATATACAGAGCGTAACCCAAACGCTCTTTAAAAACGTGGAGAACATGAACAGCCTCGCGGAATCTTCTGAAATAGGCCGGGGCGGATTGCAGGAAGTGTCAGCGGATATTCAGGAGATC
>JAITHF010000258.1 GCA_031280115.1 Spirochaetaceae bacterium
TATTCTTTTGCGAACTTCCCATACGGGAACCGCCTTAGGCTGCCGGCGCTTCATGTTTCGCGTATTCTTTTGCGAACTTCCCATAAGGGAACGGCCTTCGGCTGCCCCCAAACCCCCCGCTAGCGGCTTCCTGCGCTGCGCCCTTCCGCCTGCGAATTCCACTGAGGCGCCGCGCGTGAGGGTTGTGACTAAAATCGCAGATCCTCCCGCCACAGGAAGCACGTGAAACCCCCGCAGGGGGCGCAGGGGGTTGCTATTAAAGAGGCAGGCCGGTATACTAAAGCCCATGTATACAGACTTCGCTTCTTTCGGCTTATCTGAAGCGGTACTGGGCGCCCTTTCCCGAAAAGGATTTTCCTCGCCCAGTTCTATCCAAATAATCGCCCTGCCCCGGCTTTTGGCTGAAACAGGCCACCTTATTGTAAAGGCCAGGACCGGCACGGGAAAAACTGCCGCCTTCGGCATCCCCCTTGTGGAACAGCTTACCCAGAGCGGCCACGCGCCCCGGGCGCTTATCCTGACCCCGACCCGGGAGCTGGCCTTGCAGATCACCAAAGAAATCGCCTCCCTGACCACCGGCCGTTTCCCCCGTATCACGCCGGTCTACGGCGGCGCCTCAATCAGAAATCAAATCCTGGACCTTAAACGGGGCACCGAGATTGTGGTGGGAACCCCGGGCAGGCTCCTTGACCTTATGGAACGCAAGATTCTCGACCTTTCGGCTATAGACTGGTTCATTCTCGACGAAGCCGACGAGATGCTGGACATGGGCTTTTTTGAAGATGTGGAAACGATCCTCAAAGCGGTAAAAGCGGAACGGCGGGTGGCGCTCTTTTCGGCCACCATGCCTGAGGGGATTCTCAAAGTGGTGCGGGAATATATCGGGGAGGTGGAGATACTTGAAGACACCGCGCCGGAGGATGAAAAGCCCGGGGTGGATCAATTTTATCTGGTGGTAAAAAAAGAAGACCGCCTTGAGGCGCTGCGGCGGCTTATTGACGAGGCCGAAGCGTTTTACGGCCTTATCTTCTGCGCCACCAAAGCCGGCGCCGACGAGCTGTCCCGCCGGCTTTTAGAAGGGGGCTACGCTGCCGAAGCCATTCACGGGGACCTTTCCCAGGAAGCCCGGGAGCGTACCCTCCGGCGTTTCCGCGCCCGGCTTACCACTATTCTGGCGGCTACCGACGTGGCGGCCCGGGGGCTGGATATTGAGCGGCTGACCCATGTGGTAAACTGGGACCTTCCCCATGACCGGGAGACCTATATCCACCGTATTGGCCGTACCGGGCGCGCCGGGCGGCGGGGCAAAGCGGTCAGCCTTGCGCTGCCTGCGGAGCGGGGGAAGATAAGCCAGCTTTCCCGCAGCATGGAACGCGCCCTGGGGAGCAAGATCCAGTGGATGAAGGTTCCCCAAATTAAAGCCGTGATGAAGGCGGTGAAGAACCGGATTCTCCTCAAGGTGAGCGAGGCGCTGCCGCCGGCGGCGGCGGAGGCTGCCGAGGACGGCGACAGGGCGGGCCTTGACCTTGTCCCGCCTATGCTGACCCAGATAAGCCGGGAGCTTATAGACAAACTGGGGGGCCAGCAGGCGGTAGAGGCGCTTATTATTCTTATGTACGGCGATATGCTTGACCCGTCCCGCTACGGCCAGGTCATGGAGTTTCAGGAAAACCCGCCTCGGGAAGAAGGGCGGCTTGGGGGCAAACGGATGCTCCTGCGCTCGGACCGCCGGAAAGAGGTGCGGAAGCGGGGTTTTGACAGCACTCAAACAAGCGGTTTTAGCCGGGTGTATGTGGGGCTCGGCAGGCGGCACGGCGCTTCGGTGAAAGACCTGGTGAACCTGCTTACCCGCGCCGCCGGCGTGCCGGGGCGGCTTGTAAACGCCGTGGAGATGCGGGACTACTGCGCCTTTGCCACCTTGCCGGAAGACGCGGCGAACCGGGCCTGCGTGTTTTCCCGCAAGGGGCCGGAAAATCCGGTCATCCGCCCGGCCCGTCCGAGCCAGCTCGTTTAAAAAATGTTTTTTATAATTTTTATAAGGACCGAAGGAGTTGCAGGCGGGGGGAGGCGGGAAACAAAAAAAGCCAAGATGGGGAATTGAACCCCAGACCTGCGCATTACGAGTGCGCCGCTCTACCGACTGAGCCACCTTGGCATACTATATACTTGATTATACTGAACCGCTGAAAAAAGTCAAGTTCCCTGAGCGGCGCCGGCGGCGCCGCCCCGGGACATACCAGCCGGCTTACGGTGTAAACCGTTCTGCTTTCAAAAATTCGATAATTTTAGCGATCTTTGCCTGCCCGTCAACCAGGCTTGAGAAGGTCAGCTCAACAGACTTGCGCCCGTCATTATATCCCCCCCGCTCATACTCTATCGTCACGGTGATAGAAACATCCTCATTCCCGTTCGACCGCCATATATCCCCAAGCTCCTCAGGATGTTTGGTGCTTAGTTTGTACTCATAACCTACTGTGTCCATTGATACGCGTTCTCCTTGCGATTGTATGTGATAATCCGGCGCGGCGCCGGATGTTAAATATGCTGGTCATGCAGGCTTTTGTCCCGGTAGACCAGGTCTTCCCGTGCTAGAAACCCCCGTTTTTCCCAGAAACGGTTCCCTGTTTCGTTTGACCCGAACACGACCAGGGCGATTTTGCGGATGCCCTCCCGCGACAGGGCCTGTTCTGCTGCCGCAGCAAGAGCGCTCCCCAGCCCGCGGCAGCGGTATTCCTTCTGTACCGCGGCATGGTAGATAAAGCCCCGCCGCCCGTCATGGCCGCTTAACAGGGCGCCTGCAAGGACCCCTTCGTGTTCGGCCACAAAACAGGTGCGGGGGTTCCGGGCCAGAAACGCCTGTATCCCCGCCTCTGAGTCATCCAGCGGCCTCATGCCCAAATCCGGCGTTGAGTTCCACAGCGCCGATGCCTGCGGGTAATCCGCGCCGGCCATAACCCTGATGCGAAGCCCGGCGCTTTTGCCTTTATACATGGGCCTGCATCCGGCGCTCAAGCCTGGGGCTGTTTCCGGTAGTATTCGGCAAATTCTTTGTCATGTACCATGATGTGGTCCCGAAGCCAGTTTATCACCAGGTTGCTTATGTCCTGGATGATCTTTTTGTCTCCGGTCGCGCTGTACTGCTGGTTCATTTCCCGGAACGTGGCGAGAAACTCGGTATGAAATTGTTTGTGGGCCTCATATTTAGGATACTTGCTGTTTTCCTGCAATTTCTGTTCATCCCTGAAGTGCAGGATGACATATTCGCCCAAGAATTTGAGCATATCCGAGATGCGGCCGTGCTTGGCCGGGTCCACCAGAATATCCGCCTGCCGAAACAGTTCCTGATGTTGTTCGTCGATTTTCGCGACATGGGTTTCCAGCGTGGGATTCCATATTGACGCCATACATTACTCCTTAGATAGTTTTTTCAAGTATACCTGTAATTTCTTTTTTCCGCTACCCTCTTCCCGCTGCCCGTTTTCACTGCCCGCGCCTCGCAAGGCTATATAAATTTGATGGCGTTAATCCGTGCGGACACGAGATCCTTTATCAGAACCTCTAACTGCGCACGGGGGTCCTGCGGCTTAATCCGGTGCGCCAGCGCCGGGGCGGCAAGGATGCTCAGGTCCTCGTCGGTTACAAAGGGGCGCCCCCGAACCAGCGCCAGCGCTTTTGCGGCCTGCAAGAAATGCAGCCCCGCCCGGGGGGAGGCGCCCAGCAGGAAGCGCTCGTTCCCGCGAGTGTCCCGAATAATGTCAAGAATCGCCTCTTTCAGGTTCGGATGGCAGTACACAAGCTCCGCTTCTTTTTGGGCAAGGAGGAAATCCGCCGCGGAAAGCGCCGGTTCAAGGGCCTTGAGGCGGTATTCCCCGGGGTTTTCGTCGAGGATTGCCCGTTCCGCTTCCCTGTTCGGGTAACCAAGGGAGAGGCGGAGCATAAACCGGTCGAGCTGGGCCGCCGGCAGCGGGAAGGTGCCTTCGCTTTCTATCGGGTTTTCCGTGGCAATCACAAAAAACGGTTCCGGCGGGCGGTGGGTATGCTTCCCGATCGTAACCTGCCGTTCCGCCATGACCTCAAGGAGCGCGGACTGCACCTTGGGGGTGGTCCGGTTTATCTCGTCAGCAAGCACGATATTGGCGAGCACCGGGCCCGGGGCAAAGCGGAAGGTCTTTGTCTCCGGATCGAACACGTCAACGCCGGTAATATCATAGGGGAGCAGGTCCGGGGTGAACTGGATGCGCTTAAAAACGAGGCTGCCGCCGGCATCTTCAGCGCCGATGAGGCGGGCGACGGCCTTTGCCACGGTGGTTTTTCCCAGCCCGGGGTTGTC
Source organism: Spirochaetaceae bacterium (assembly GCA_031280115.1). Classification (GTDB taxonomy): domain Bacteria; phylum Spirochaetota; class Spirochaetia; order Treponematales; family Breznakiellaceae; genus JAITHW01. Next base: position 4,331 of record JAITHF010000258.1, read on the forward strand.
TTCTAAAAGGACGTGGCCTTTGGCAAGGAGGCCGGCGGCAAGGAGTTCAAGAAATTCGGCTTTCCCTTGTATGACGGCGGAGGCGCCGTTAATCAGCGCCCGCGCCGTGTCGTGGCCGTTCATGGCAGTATTCGATTACCTGTAAGAGCGCGCCGGCGCTGCGGGTATCAGCGGGCGGCAAGGAGGCGCTGCAACCCTTCAAAGACCTCGCCTAGGTCCTCGAAGCGCATGGCCGCCTGATGATCAAGAGGGGTTTCCATGTTATTGACAATGACGATCTGGCCGCCCCGGCGCAGGGTTGATTCGGGAAGCCCGTTTGCGGGGTACACGGTGAGGCTTGTTCCCAGGACGAGCATGAGGTCCGCGCTTTGGGCGTGGCTTTCGGCGCTTCTAAGCGCGTCAATGGGAAGGCTTTCCCCGAAGAAGGTTATTGCCGGCTTGAGGACTTTGCCGCAGGAGGGGCATACCGGGAGTTTTCCGGCTTTAACCAGCGCGGCAGCGTCTTTGAAGTCCATACGCACTCCGGCGCAGCGCAGGCAGTAGTGGATCTGCGGGGAGCCGTGGATTTCGATGACCTGCCGGCTTCCGCCTTTTTGGTGCAGCAGGTCGATATTTTGGGTGATAAGGGCTTTAAGAAAGCCTGCGCGTTCCAGTTCGGCCAGCGCGGTATGCACGACAGAGGGTTCTTTTTCGTCGATATTATAGATAAAGGATCCTGCGGCTTTATAATAGAAGGAAGGATCTTTATCGAAGTAATCAATATCGAAGATTTTTTGGGCATCCATATCATTATAGAGGCCGTTTTTTCCCCGGAAGTCCCGAATACCTGAAAGGGTGCTTACTCCTGCGCCGGTGAGGGCCACACAGTGGCGGGCGCTGGTGATTTTGGTAAAAAGTTTTGCAATTTCATCATTCATACTATCAAACTATCCAACTTGCAGTGCCGCCAGAGAGAATTGAACTCTCGACACAAGGATTTTCAGTCCTTTGCTCTACCAACTGAGCTACAGCGGCTTTTATATGATGGTTAAAAATATAACGATAAAGAAAAAAAAAGTCAACCCCCATAGGGGGTTTCACGTGCTTCCTGGGGCGAGAGGGTTTGCAATTTTAGTCACAACCCCGAAGCGGCGCCTCAGCGCGGTTCGAGAGCGGAAGGGCGCGGGGCGGGTAGCATTAGTGGGGGGTTTCTATAGAAGAATAGAGGGAAGAGGATGGGGGACCAGTCCCCCAAACCCCCCACCGGCGCGAGACGCTGTGCGCCCTTTCGGGGGCGCGGCGCGGGGAGCGGGCGCGGGGAGCGCGGCTACCCCCTCCTGTGAAAACGCGGCGTGGGGAGCGCGGCGCATCTTCAAGAAAGCGCTGCACCCCGAAGCCGGCCTGCCATTAAAACAGCCTCCGGCTGCCTTATGCCATTGAAACCCCCTACAGGGGTGGCGGGGGCGTGCATTATGTTTAATAATTAAGAGAGATTGCCTCCGCCGCCTCCCGCGGGCTGGAGGGCATACAACATAAGGCAAGGCATAGTCATGGCGCATATAGTTATAATGCCCCGGCAGGGGAACACGGTGGAATCGTGCATCATCGCAGGGTGGAAAATACAGGAAGGGGATACGGTGGAGCCGGATACGCCGCTCTGCGATGTGGAAACCGATAAAGCAACCTTCGAGGTGCCTGCGGGCGCGGCGGGGACGGTCTTAAAACGCCTCTGGGAAACAGGCGACGACGTGCCGGTCCTCAAGCCCATCGCGGTCATCGGCAGCGCCGCGGAAGACTGGGCAGCCGCCCTCGAACAGGCGGCGGAAACCGCGGCGGCAGGCTTGGGCGCGCCGGAGAGGGCGCCGGCCCTGCCAAAGGCGCCGCCTCCGGCAGCAGCGCAGAACCGCCCTGCCGGCGCGTCTCCCCGGGCCCGGAAACGGGCGGAACAGGCGGGCCTGTCCCTTGAAACAGGGCGCGTTGCCGGAACCGGCCCTGAAGACCGGGTGCTTGAACGGGACGTTGAGGCGGCGCTCATGGCCGCGCCTGACTTCACGGCAGCAGCCAAAGCCGCCGCCCTCTCCGGCGCGCCTGCCCCCCAAACCGGCACCGGCTTCGGCGGACGGGTCACCTCGGCGGATATGGCCGCTGAACAGGCCGCGCCGCCACTGCCCGCTTTTCCCCATGCAGGCGTTGATGAAAGGCCCCCCTCTGCCGGATTTACCGAAACGCCCCTCAAAGGTATCCGCAAGGTGATAAGCGACCGGATGCTTGGGTCCCTTGCAAAAAGCGCCCAATGCACCCTGACCGGCTCCGCGCCGGCACAGCGGCTCCAAACCCTGCGAAACCGCATAAAAAGCGCCGGAGAACGGCTGGGGCTCGCCGATGTCAGTATCAACAGCCTAATCCTCTTTGCGGTGTCGCGAAAACTTCCTGATTTCCCCTTTATGAACGCCCACACAATAGATGATACCCTGAAAATCTTTAAGGAGGTGCATCTTGGCGCGGCGGTGGATACGCCGAGGGGGCTTATGGTGCCGGTCATACGAAACGCGGACCGCCTCTCGGCGCGTCAGATCGCCGCTGAAGCGAAACGCCTTGCGGCTTCCTGTAAAAGCGGGGCGGCCACGCCTGACGAGCTTACCGGCTCGACCTTCACAGTAACAAATCTGGGCGCCCTGGGCATAACCAGCTTTACGCCGGTGCTTAACCCGCCGGAAGTGGCGATACTGGGGGTATGCGCCATAACCCTTCAAGCGCGGCTTAACGATGACGGGAGCACGGGCTTTGAGCCGCGCATCGGCTTGAGCCTCACAATAAATCATCAGGTGGTTGACGGGGCGCCGGCAGCGCGTTTTCTAAGCGCCCTTGGGAACGCGCTGGCGGATATAGACGTTTTCCTGTTATAATTAAGCTGCATGAAGGAGACTCGTATGTATGACACGATAATCATAGGCGCCGGACCCGGAGGGTATCGAGCCGCAGAACGGCTTGGAAGGGCAGGCAAGAAGACGCTGCTCATCGAGGAAAACGACCTGGGCGGCACCTGCCTTAATAGAGGCTGTATCCCCACCAAAACCCTGCTCAATTCGGCGAAACAGTATGTCCACGCTCAGGAAGCCGGCAAGTTCGGCGTTATTGCTGAAAACGTCTCGTTTGACTGGGGGGCGATCCAAAAATGGAAAGCCGAGGTGGTGTCAAAACTCTGCGGAGGCATCGGCTCCCAGATGAAGCGCCTGGGCGTGGAGATCGCCGCGGCAAAGGGAACGATCCTCGCCCCGCCGTCGGGAAACAGCGCCGGAAAAGTAGAGGCCGGCGGGCAGGTCT
>JAITHF010000017.1 GCA_031280115.1 Spirochaetaceae bacterium
AGGCTCCCTCCTCCTTACCCGAAACCTCGCCCCAATCCCCCGGGGCCCTCAAATCTTTCTTGAGGCCCTCATCGGCTTTGGGGATAATTTTTCCGCCCGGTATTTCGGCAGCCGCGCCAGCGTGTACGGCCACTATGTGGGGACGGTGTTTCTCTTTATTCTGTTTGCCAATATCATACCCGCGTTTTCGCCCCTGTCGATTTCGGCCTTCGGCATTGAGCCGCCTTTTACGATAAAGCCGCCCACAAGGGATATAAACCTCACCGCGGCGCTGGCGTTCCTGTCGATTATGCTGGTGCTGGCAGGAGGGCTCCGGGCCCGGGGCCTCAAGGGGTGGGCGCTGAAACTCTTTACCCCCGCGCCCATGATGCTTCCCTTTAACATTCTCGAATACGTTATCCGCCCCCTCTCCCTGTGCCTCCGGCTCTTCGGCAACATTCTCGGCGGGTTTATCATCATGCTGCTTGTGGAGGGCGCCCTTCCGGTGCCGTTTGTTATCCCGGCGGCACTGTCCGTCTATTTTGATTTCTTTGACGGCCTCATTCAAGCGGTGGTGTTTGCGTTCCTGACGACCCTGTTTATTTCCGAAGCCCTGGGAACCTCCGCGGAAGAGTAGGCGCCGGTGCCGGAGGCGCGAAAAAGAGAGGCCGCGGAGGGATTAAGAAGAAAAGGTCGGCGGGCGCAGGGGCGGGTAGATAACACTCCAGCTGCCCCGGCGGTCTATGATGTCGGTGAGCCGGTAATTCGGGCTGTCTTTCAGGGGGTATCTCAGGGACAGGGTTTCACGGAGCAGCGGCAGGAACTCGCGTTTCGGCATTTCTATTGCCCCTAAACTTGCAAGGTGGTCCGTATACACCTGGCAGTCTATAAATTCCACGCCGTCGTCGAAAAGCAGCCGCGCAAGGGAAAGGAACGCGGCTTTGGATGCGTTTGAGGATTTGGCGAACATGGACTCCCCAAAGAAAACCGCCCCCAGGCGCATCCCGTAACAGCCGCCTTCCAGTTTCCCGTCTGCATAACTTTCGGCGGAATGGGCCCAGCCGAGATGGTGCATACGGGTATACGCGGCGATAACGTCGTCAGTAATCCAGGTGCCGTACTGGTCAGGCCGGTACATGGCGGCGCAGTTTCTGATAACCCCGTCAAAATCCCTGTCAAGGCCGAGCTCAAAGCGCCTTTGCTTAAAGACCTTTTTCATGGAGCTTGAAATATGCAGGTTTTTCGGGAAAAGCACCATCCGGGGGTCCGGAGACTGCCAGAGAATAGGGTCGTCAGGGTTATACCACGGAAATATGCCCTGTTCATACGCGGAAAGAAGCATCCCCGGGGAAAGATTCCCCCCGATAGCCACGATGCCGCCCCGCTGGGCGTCCGGCTCGGGGAAAGCGTACCGGTCGTATTCGCTGAGATAGGGGAAATCCGGATCCGGGCCCCGGCCCGGGCAGCGTTTCATGCGCTTCATCCGCGGACCAGGCCGCCAAACAGCGGGCCTCTTCTGGCGCTCATGGTTCTTTGGGGGCGATTTTCAGTATCCGTTCCACTTCGTATTTTGAATACTTCATGGCCCTTGATATTTCATCCACGGTCCAGCCCATGCGGGCAAGTTTTATGATGCTCTCCTTCCCCGTTCCCACAGGCGGCTCCCCTTGGGAGTCCTCGGCCTCTTCTTCCGCAGGCGCCGCGCCGTCCAAAGGGGCGCCGGCCTTGGCAAGGCGCGGCGGTTCAGGCGGCAGGGCTTCCTCGGTTACGGTTATGGCGTACTTGTTGTCCGCATAATCCGCCATGGCCTTCCCGCCGCAGCTTAAACGGCCAAAAAGCACCTCGTCCACAAAGAAGGATTTTATCTTTTCCTCAATAAGGCGGCCTACGTTGCGGGCGCCGAACTCGCGGCTGTACCCCTCTTCGGCAAGGCGCGCTACACAGGCATCAGTAACCGTAACCCCCACCCGCTTTTCCGCAAGCTGTTCTTGGAAAAGGGCCAGTTCTTTACGCACGATAGAGGCCATGATGTCTTGGGAAAGGTGGCTGAAGCGGACCACTGCGTCAAGCCGGTTGCGGAATTCGGGGGTAAACGTCTTGTCCACCGCGTCCTGCACCGCTGACTCGTCAACGTTCCGGTCCCCAAAGCCGATAAGGTTCCGCCCTATGTCCCGGGCGCCGGCGTTGCTGGTCATTATAAGCACCGCGTTCCTGAAATCCGCCTTTCTGCCGTTGTTGTCCGTAAGGGTCGCGTAATCCATAATCTGAAGCAGAATGTTATAAATATCCTGATGGGCTTTCTCGATTTCGTCCAGCAGAACCACCGCGTGGGGCTGTTTGCGTATCGCGTCGGTGAGGAGCCCCCCTTCCTCGTACCCCACATACCCCGGCGGGGAACCGATGAGGCGGGAGACGGTGTGCTTTTCCTGATATTCGCTCATGTCAAAGCGGTGCATGGAAACCCCCAGAATATCCGCGAGGCTTCGGGCAAGTTCTGTTTTGCCCACGCCCGTAGGCCCCACAAAGAGAAAGTTTGCCACCGGCTTACCCTCGGCTCTGAAACCCGCTCTGGAGCGCTTGACCGCCTTGACCACCGCGGCGACCGCCTGGTCCTGCCCGAAAAGGCGGGCTTTCAGTTTTTCCTCAAGGGCCCGCAGTTTATCTTTCTCGCTTTCCCCCACCGAGCGCTCCGGTATCCGGGCGATGCGGGACACGACAGATTCAATCTGGGGAAGCCCGATCTCAATAAGCTCCACCGTGCCTTCCTGCACCGAAACCCCCTTGGCGACAATTTCTTCGGCAATGGTTTTCGCCTTCTTGTACGACTGGATGCGGGCGAACGCGCCGGCTTCGTCAATCACGTCGATCGCTTTGTCAGGGAGCCTGCGCTCAGTGATAAACTGGGACGCAAGGCGCACCGCCCCTTCCACGGCCTCGTCGCTGTAATGAACCTTGTGGTACTCCTCGTATTTAGGCACCAGCCCCTTGAGAATGGCGATGGCGTCGTTTTCGCTGGGCTCGGCAATGTCAATTTTCTGGAACCTTCGGGACAGGGCCCGGTCCTTATCAAAGAACTTGCTGTATTCCTCATGGGTAGTGGAGCCGATACACCGTATCTTACCGGAGGTGAGCGCCGGCTTGAGGAGGTTGGAAGCGTCCAAGGCGCCGCCTGAAACAGAGCCCGCGCCTACAAGCGTATGAATCTCGTCGATAAAGAGTATCGCTTTCTCCCGTTTAAGGATTTCCTCGATAACCCGTTTAATCCGCTCTTCAAAATCCCCCCGGTACTTGGTGCCGGCAACCAGCGCGCCCATATCAAGGGAAAATATAGAAAAGTCCTTGAGAATAGGCGGCACGTCCCCGTCTACAATGCGCTGGGCAAGCCCCTCGGTAATGGCGGTTTTGCCCACCCCGGAATCGCCTACATGGACGGGGTTATTCTTGAGCCTCCGGCAGAGCACCTGAATTGTGCGGTCAAGCTCCATTTCCCTGCCTATGACCGGCTCCAGTTTATGGTCCCGGGCAAGCGCGGTAAGTTCTGTTGCGTACCGTTCCAAAGCGCTCCGTTTGCCTTTGCCCTTCTGCGCCGGGTCGCCTGTATCCTCGTCAGAGGAGTCATCCTTGCCGTTTTTATTATATCCGAAAGGGTGGTCCCCGTCGTTTTCAAAGCCGTGGGAAAGCACGTTAAGAAGTTCCAGCCGCTTTACCCCGAGTTTACGCAGAGAATAGGCGCAATAGTTTTGTTCCTGATCATAGAGCGAGACCAGAATGTCCGCTACGTCAAGGGTCTGTTTTTGGGAAGACTGGCTTTGAATGACCGCTTGCTCAATGACATTTTGGAAACCCACTGTTTGAAACGGCTCCTTGTCATTCTCCACAACTTGCAGCTTGTTTTTGAAATAGTCTTCCATGTCGTGCCTCAGCGAATCTAAATTCGCGCCGCACGCCGAAAGTATTCCCTGCACCTCATCGAAGGCCAGCGCCGCGTACAAGATGTGTTCCGGGGTCAGGTACTCATGATTGCGTACCTTAGCCTCATTGTAAGCAGCGTTTATGATGGCCTGTACATGGCCGCTGATTTTCATTTCCTACTCCCGCCCTGGGCTTAGAACCCCAGATCTGTAAGGTTTTATATCTATACTATACTATATATATAACAAAACTTCATAACAAAAAAATTATTATATCGGTTCTATGATACATTTAAGGGGAAATTCGTACTGGCGCGCCAGATCGTGGACCTGTTTGACTTTTGTTTGGGCAATATCCCGGGGATACTGCCCGGCCACGCCCCGTCCGATCCGGTGCACTTCAAACATGATCTGCTCCGCCTTGCTGCGGTCTTTATGAAAGATGAGCATAAGGACTTCAACGACGAATTCCATGGTGGTAAAATGGTCGTTCAAGAGAATCACCCGGTATTCCTCAGGCTCCTTAATTTTAATTTTTTCTTTTTTGCGGGTTTCAATTCGAGTATCCCCGCCAGTAGGTAACGGCATACCTTTACCATACCCCAAAATCCCCTCCCTAACAACCCCCTGCGCCCCCTTCGGGGGATTCACGTGCTTCCTGTAGCGATAGGGTTTGCAAGTTTAGTCACAACCCAGAAGTTGCGCCTCAGCGGGCTTCGATGGCGTTAGTGGCGCGAAGCAGGAAGCCGTTGGTTGGGGGTTTGGGGGAACTGGTTCCCCCAAATTCTTCCCAAAGAGGCGCGAAAGCGCCGGTAAAAAAGCCCCCAAATTCTCTTAAAGAGGCGCGCGGCGCAGGTTTTTTTGGCGGCCTCAAGGTTAGGCCCGATAGTAAGGGCGGAACGGACAGCGTTTCCCGCAAAGCCGCCTACGGCGGCTCCGGCTATCGGGTTGCCGGCTATGGTTCCGGCAGCAGCGCCGCCTTTTTTCATGCTGCAATCTCCGCGCACGCATCAATAACATCTTTTTCATCGTAAACAAAAACCGGCCTCTGTTTAACTATCGTGATGACGAGCGGTTGAATCAAGAAGTTTGAGAACGCCCTCCTGTCTTCATGAGCAAACATTCTTTCCAAATTTTCGCTGGTTATCACTTTAGAAAGATTATCATTTAGATTAGCAACTTCATCGGAAGTCAGCATAAAAAGCCTTGCCAGATATTCAATCTGAGCGCGCACAATCAGCATCATCACATCTTTGTCATCTTTCATGAACTTGCCGGCTACTTTATTAGCTAATTGAGCGGCAACCATCCCCCCAACCATTCCTCCTGCGGTTTTACCAATAAAAAGACCCACCGGTCCAAACGGAGCCAATAAAGCTCCGCCTACAAGCGATCCGGCCACACCTCCAACGACGCCGGAGGATGCAACGGCAACATTCTTGATAAATTGAGCCTGAGAAATACGCCCTCTTACCATTTTTAATAAATCAGGCCCGGTAGTTACGGCTATAACAACTATGGATGAGACAATCGTCCCCTGTAGCATTTTATTTGCGGCGCTTATAGATTTCGCCCCGTATCCTTTGGATATGAAGGCTGCCATATTTTTAGGCAGTACTGTTATGTCAACGTTGTTTAGTAATGTCTTTACCGCTCCGATCCTATGTACCTGCTGGGCTCCAACATAGATAAAAAGCGTTTTAAGAGCTGTTTTGCCGCCTGATATAACCGCAATCCGTAAAGACTCTTTGGGGTTTTTGGTGTTCAAATACGCCATCGTAGCGCTAATAACAAAGCTGATGCCTCCCGCTTTCAGCGCGATAACGCTTCCGTCCATAACGTCAAACTTTAAAGAATCAAAAGTCCCGAATTTGGTCATGGCTATTGCTTGGTCTCGCGTGCAGTGGCCTTTGATGACAAGGTTTTTCGCTTCGCTCTCGTCAGTAATGCCGGGAATCTTACCCGCTTTTATCTTGTCCCTCGTTATTTGTAAGGCTTGTTCGTATTGGTCTTTGGGGACTTCCACGGGCATCGGCTTCCCGTTCTTGTCAAAATACCCGTAAGAATTATTTTCGCCTCTATATATGGCGCCAACGCTTTTTCCCGCGGTGGCGCAATATTTTGTTTGAATCTCCTGCCCATTAACGATCCTGTCAGCGCCCCCGGGGGCGTTATCGCTTCCCGCGTATTCCTCAACCTTTTTACCCTGAAGTTTATCAACCATATCGTTATAGTGTTCAGCGATATAACCATGAGGCTGAGATCCTACAAGCATTCTATTATTGATGTCCCACTTTTCAGCCCCTTCCATGATTATAATTCCGGCTGTCATGGCCTCGGATATAAATTCATCGTAAGGCTTGTTTTTGATTTTAAGACAAATTTCATTAGTCTCT
>JAITHF010000073.1 GCA_031280115.1 Spirochaetaceae bacterium
AGTTTAGCCGGCCCCTCATCGGCATTGCTTCCGCGAAAAGCGAGATTGTCCCGGGCCACGCCCATCTTGACGCGGTGGCGAAAGCCGCGTCTGACGGGGTGCGCCTTGCAGGCGGGGTGCCGGCGGCGTTCCCTGCAATCGGCGTGTGCGACGGTATCGCCATGGGCCACGAGGGGATGCGCTATTCCCTTGTAACCCGGGAGCTTATCGCTGATTCTATCGAATGTATGGCTATGGCCCACGGGTTTGACGGGATCGTCTTTATCCCGAACTGCGACAAAATCGTGCCTGCTATGCTCATGGCCGCGGCCCGCCTTAACCTGCCTTCGGTCTTTGTTTCAGGAGGGCCTATGCTCGCAGGCCGCCTGCGGGGGCAGCCTCTCACGCTTACGGCCATGTTCGAGGCGGTAGGCGCCGTAGGCTCAGGGGGCATGGACGAAGGGGAGCTTTCCCGCCTTGAAGAGGCGGCCTGCCCCGGGTGCGGCTCCTGCGCGGGGATGTTCACCGCTAATTCGATGAACTGCGTTACCGAGGCCCTGGGCATGGCGCTTCCGGGGAACGGGACCATTCCGGCGGTCATGGCCGCCCGCCTGCGGCTTGCCAAGAAAACCGGTATGCTCATGCTTGAAGTTCTTGAGAAAGACCTGCGCCCCAGGGCGGTTATGACCGAACAAGCCTTTATGAACGCCCTTGCCCTGGACATGGCCCTGGGGTGTTCCACCAATACTGCGCTCCACCTGCCGGCGATTGCCCATGAAGCGGGCGTCGCCCTGGGCCTTGACCGGTTCGATGCGGCCAGCGGGGTAACGCCGAACCTCTGCAAACTTGCCCCCGCAGGGCCGGCGGCTGTGGAGGACCTGCATGCCGCGGGGGGCGTTCCGGCGGTGCTTTTCGAGCTTTCCCGGAAACATCTGATTGATACGGCGGCGCCCACGGTGTACGGCACCCTTGGGCAGGCTCTGGGGGCGAACCAGAACCCTGAGATCATACGCCCTATCGACAACCCCTATTCGCCCACCGGCGGCATCGCGGTTCTGCGGGGCAACCTTGCCGCCGAAGGCTGTGTGGTGAAGCAGAGCGCTGTGGCGCCGTCGATGCTTGCCCACGAGGGGCCTGCGCGGGTGTTTGATTCTGAGGAGGCGGCTTTTGACGCGATTATGTCCCGGAAGATACAGGCCGCTGACGTGGTGGTTATCCGGTACGAGGGGCCCAAGGGCGGCCCCGGGATGAAAGAGATGCTTGCGCCCACTGCGGCGCTGTGCGGCATGGGGCTTGACGACAAGGTGGCGCTTATTACTGACGGGCGGTTTTCCGGCGCCAGCAGGGGCGCGGCAATCGGCCACCTGTCGCCGGAGGCCGCCTTGGGGGGGCTTATCGCGCTCGTGCAGGACGGGGACCGTAGTGTTATTGACATTGAGAACCGGTCTATCAATGTCCGCTTGGGGGATGATGAAATCCAGAAGCGCCGCGCCGCCTGGTCGCCGCCGCCGCCGAAAGTAACTACAGGCTGCCTTGCCCGCTATGCCCGCCAGGTAAGTTCCGCCGCCGCCGGCGCCATACTCCCCCCATAGCAGCCGGAGGCTGTTTCACGTGCTTCTCGCGGTGAGCGGGTTTGTGGGTTTAGTCACAACCCAGAAGATGCGCCTCATCGCGCTTTGACAGCGTTAGCGGCGCAGCGCAGGAAGCCTTTAGGGGTGGCGTGGAGGGTCTATGACCCTCCACATCTCTTAAAAAAGGCGCGAAAGCGCCGGCAGCCTCCGGCTGTTTCAGCAACCGTAGTTTGCACTATGAGCCGCAAACCATGAAGCGCCGGCAGCCTCCGGCTGTTTCAGCCAGCCGTAGTTTGCGCTATGAGCCGCAAACCATGAAGCGCCGGCAGCCGAAGGCTGTTTCAGCAGCCGTAGTTTGCGCTATGAGCCGCAAACCATGAAGCGCCGGTAAAAAAGCCCCAAAAAGTCTGGGGCGGCCTGTTTCCCTGAGCAGGCCGGAGCATACAACACCATTCCGCAACAAACCGTATGCTATGCTTGAATATAACACTAAACGGCAGACAAAAATGTCTGTATTTGACTCAAATACAGACATTTCTGACTCGGATACAGCGTCCCCTGAGTCAGGGAAAGACATTTTTGACTCATCCCTCAGGATTTTTAGACCATCCCTCATGATTTTTGGCTCACCCCTCATGATTTTTGAGCCGCCCCTAAAGGCCTCCTGCGCCGCGGCCTTTGCCGGCGGCTCCGGCGGGCGTTTTTTGGTGCCAAAGTGACTTATCTTGGCGCCAAGGAAACTTATCTTGGCGCCACGGAACTCTTTCTTGGTGCCACGGAAACTTATCTTGGCGCCACGGAACTCTTTCTTGGCGCCAAGGAAACTTATCTTGGCGCCAAGGAACTCTTTCTTGGCGCCAAGGAAACTTATCTTGGCGCCACGGAACTCTTTCTTGGTGCCACGGACACTTATCTTGGCGCCAATATCACCGATCCTGTCCCCGGATAGATCATTATGCTGCAACGGATTACCGGCGCTTCGCGCCTCTTTTAAGAGAATTTGGGGGAACCAGTTCCCCCAAACCCCCGCTAAAGGCTTCCTGCGTTGCGCCCTTCCGCCTGCGGCGTCCGCTGAGGCGCCGCTTCGGGGTTGCGCCTCAAATTGCAAACCCTCCCGCTACAAGAAGCGCGTGAATCCCCCGCAGGGGGCTTCCTGCGTTGCGCCGCTCACGCCATCGAAGTCCGCTGAGGCGCCGCTTGTGGGTTGTGACTAAAATTGCAAACCCTATCGCAACAAGAAGCGCGTCAAACAGCCTCCGGCTGCCCGCAGGGGGTTGAAAACCCCGCAGGGGGTGTGGTATGGTGGTAAAAAATGGAGTAGCATTATGCTTGTTGTGAAATTTGGCGGCACCTCCCTGGGATCAATAGACGCTATGGGCAGGGTTATCGCGCTATTAAAAGACCCGGAGCACGCGGGCAGGGTGCGCGTGGCAGTGGCCTCAGCGTTCTCCGGCATGACCGACGGGCTCATCGACCTCGCCCGCCGCGCCCGCGCCGGAGACCATACCTATACGGGCCTCCTTAAAATCATGCGGAAGCGGCACGAAGATATGGCGGCGTTCTTTCTTGCAGGCGAGGGAAAAAAACAGGCGCAAAATGACCTTGACGCGCTGTTCGCCGAACTTGCCCGTATGCTGGACGGCGTGTCCATCCTGCAAGAGCTTTCCCCCAGAATACTTGACAGTATCATGAGTTTCGGAGAACGCCTCTCAGCGTCCCTCCTTGCTAAAATCCTCTCCGGCGCGGGTATCAGCGCCCAGTATCTTGACGCCCGCACGCTCATCAAAACCGACCGCCACCACGGGAACGCCCACTTCCTTGCTGAAGAAACCTTTGACGCAATCGCCTCGTTTTTTAATGACGCGCCCCCTTCCCTCCTCTATGCGGCCACCGGCTTTATCGGTTCAAGCCTTCAGGGGGTTACCACCACTCTGGGGCGGGGCGGCTCGGACTTGACCGCCTCGATTTTCGGCGCGGCCCTGGCAGTGGAGGAAGTGGAAATCTGGACCGACGTGGACGGCATTATGACCGCGGACCCGAAACTCGTGAAAAACGCCTTCAGGATTGACCAGATTTCCTATGTGGAGGCAATGGAACTTTCCCATTTCGGCGCCAAAGTGCTGTATACCCCCACGATTAAACCGGCGCTGAAAAAAGGCATCCCCATTTATATCCGCAATACCTTTAACCCCCGCGCAGGCGGGACCAGAGTAACCGAAAACGCCAAAGAAAGCCCCTATGCCATTCGCGGCATAAGCTCTATGACCCATGTGGCGGTCATCCGTATTCAAGGCTCCGGCATGGTGGGGGTTTCAGGCTTCTCCTCCCGCCTCTTCGGCGCCCTCGCGCGGCGGGGCCTCAACATCCTGCTCATTACCCAGAGTTCAAGCGAATACTCTATCTGCTTCGCAGTGCTGCCGGAAGACACGGAAAGCGCGGTCATGGCCGCGCACGAGGAGTTTTACCGGGAAATCAGCGCCGGCGCCATTGACGAGCCCTATGCCGAGCGGGATATGGCGGTTATCGCGGTGGTAGGGTCCCGCATGAAAAAGACCGCAGGCATCGCGGGGCGGGTCTTTCACGCCCTGGGCAGGAACGGCATCAACGTGGTGGCCGTCGCCCAGGGGTCTTCAGAGCTTAATATCTCGGCAGTTATCTCCCGCCAGGACGAGGCCAAAGCGGTAAACGCCATACATGAGGCGTTTTTCCTTGCAGGGATGCGCTCGGTAAACCTGTTCCTGCTGGGCACCGGCCTTATCGGCGGCACCATGCTCGACCAGATCGCGGAACACAGGGAGGCGCTGGCCCGGGATCATCAGGTACGGATTAACCTTGCAGGAGCGGCGAACTCGCGGTATATGCTCTTTGACCCGGAGGGGCTTGACCCGAAAGAAGCGAAGGCCCTCCTCAAAGCGCCGAAAGGCAAAGGCTCTGCCTGCGCCGCGCCTCAAGAGGAGGCTGCGGCAAAAGACGGGCGGCTTGAGGCGTTTGACCTTTCCCGCTTTATCGGCATTATGCAATCCATGAACCTGCCTAATTCGGCGTTCTGCGACTGTACCGCGGATGACGCGGTATCCGGCAGGTACGCGGATATTTTGATGGGCTCTATTCCGGTTGTTACGCCGAACAAGCGGGCGAACTCAGGCTCCCTTGCGTATTACAAGAAAATCGTGTCCTATGCCAAAGAGCGGGGGATACCCTACCTCTACGAGGTTACAGTGTGCGCGGGCCTTCCGGTTATCTCTACCCTGCGGGATCTGTTTCTTTCCGGCGACAAGGTGCGGCGCATTGAGGCGGTGCTTTCCGGCACGCTGAGCTATATTTTTAATAATTACGACGGGACCGCGCCGTTTTCCGCGCTGGTCCGGGCGGCGAAAGAAAAGGGGTACACCGAACCGGACCCGCGGGACGACCTTAACGCTATGGACGCGGCCCGGAAGGCGCTTATCCTTGCCCGTGAATGCGGGATGCCTCTTGAGTTTCCCGCAGTGGCCATCGAGCCGCTGCTGCCGGCCTCGTGCTTTGAGGCGCCCACGGTGGAGGCGTTTTTCACGGAGCTTGAGAAGGCTGACGCCTCTTTTGAGGAGCGCCGCGCCGCGGCGGCGGCGGAAGGCAAGGCCCTGCGGTATGTGGCGGTCATCGAGGAAGGGTCCGCGCGGCTTTCCCTGCGCCCGGAGAGCGCTGAAAGCCCGTTCCGCTCCCTGGTGGACGCGGATAATATGGTGGTTATCACGTCCCAGCGGTATTCCTCGCTCCCTATGGTGATAAAGGGCCCCGGCGCCGGCGCCCAAGTTACTGCCGGCGGGGTGCTGGCGGATATTCTCCGCATTGCCAAGACCCTGGTGTAACCCCCGCCGCAGGCGCCGGAGGGAAAAGGCTGGAACCGTATGCCCCGTAAACTAAGCCCCCCAGGGTACGCGGTTTTAGCGGCAGAAAGAACATACCCATACGCCTGATGTACGCCATGCGCACGGGCATTAAAATAAAAAGCCCTTGGCGGCGAAGATGCGTTTGAATCATTTTTTGTTTATTATAGGCTTGGCGCTTTTCTGGTACGCCCTGGTGCCGCTTGCCGGTTCTTTTATAAGCCGGCGTATATGGCGGGTGTTCCGGGAGCGGTTTAACGGTTTGCGGCTCCGGCCTTTTCTCGATTACGCCGGATGCCGCAGGGCTGACGGGGAAACCTACCGGTTCATAGGCGGGGTTGAGGCGGTGGAAGAGGCGGTTCTTTGGGTGCGGAGCGAAACGCTGACCGTGCCGGTGCTCCTTGAGGGCGCGAAAACCTATATGCTTCCCACGCCGGAACGGGACGGCGATTGGGGCGCGGCGCCGGAGAAGATACGCTGGAATCAGGTTACGGCGCTGACCGAAGGGGCGAAAGTCTTTGTGGGCGGGCCTTTGGTACGCAGGGGCCCGCGCCGCCTCTTTGCATCCACGGCGCAGCAGCCGCTCCTTATTATTTTCTACGACGGCCCTGACCGTTCCCTGGGCCTGCGGGCGGTCGGGGCGCGGCGGCATAAAAACGAATACTGGAACGCCCTAACCCCCTATGCTTTTACCTGCGGCGCCTTTTCCCTGCTTATGGTGGCCATGAGTTTTCTCTCCAGGCCGGCGTTCCGCCTCACCATGATTACCGCGTTTTTTGCCCTTTTTATCCCGTTGTTCCCGTTCTTTCCGCCCGGGGTGCTGCTTACCCTGCTGTACCGGCAGCTGTGGTGGCAGGGGCGCTTATTCCGGGTGTATCAGGATCTGGTCATGGCCCCGCTCTGTTACGTGCCGCAGGCTCAGGGCAGCGGCGCGGCGCCTTGGGAGTGCCGCCTTCCTGACGGCGAGCGGTATGGCGCGGCGTATCTCTCCCAGGAAGCCCTGCAAAGATGCCGTATCCCTCTGATTATTCCTGAAAGCCCGGTGAAAGACTGGTATGTTTTCGGCGCGCTCAGGACTGAAGAGGCAGGCAGGCAGGCGCTTGCGGAACCGCAAGACCCGTTTGCGCTGTTTGGGGCGGTGCCGGGGAAACCGGCGGCCCTGGCGTCCCGTTACAGGCGCAAAGCCCTGGTGCTGGAACTAGTTTCCTGCGCCGTATTCCTTGGGGGCATAGGGCTTAACATCCTGTTTATCTGGTTCGCCATCCTCCTCTTCGTATAGTTTACTGCGCCTCATCGCGCTTCTATGGCGCACTTGCTCAAAGCATGTTGCGCTAATGGGTGGTTTGGAGGGTCTATGACCCTCCAAATTCTCTATTCTCTTAAAAGAGGCGCGAAAGCGCCGGCAGCCTCCGGCTGTTTCAGCAGCCGCCGTTTGCGCTATGAGCCGCAAACCATGAAGCGCCGGCAGCCGAAGGCTGTTCCCTTACGGGAAGTTCGCAAAAGAATACGCGAAACATGAAGCGCTGATAAAAAAGCCCCCAAATCCGCTTCGATGAGAAGCGGCGGGGACTTGTAATACCGGTCTTTGATGTCCTGCAATGTAACACGGACGCGGGTGTTCAAGACTTCCGAGCGGGGCGCGGCGCCGGCGGTTTGAAGCGCCGCCGGCGCGGGAAAATCCGGCTCAGGGGACGCTGTATCTGACTCAGGGGACGCTGTATCCGGCTCAGGGGACGCTGTATCCGGCTCAGGGGACGCTGTATCCGGCTCAGGGGACGCTGTATCTGACTCAGGGGACGCTGTATCTGACTCAGGGGACGCTGTATTTGACTCAGGGGACGCTGTATTTGACTCAGGGGACGCTGTATTTGACTCAGGGGACGCTGTATCTGAGTCAGGGGACGCTGTATCTGAGTCAGGGGACGCTGTATCTGAGTCAGAAATGATTGTACCTGAGTCAGAAATGATTGTATTTGAGTCAGAAATGATTGTATTTGAGTCAGAAATGATTGTATTTGAGTCAAATACAGACTTTTTTGTCTGCCGTTTAGTGTTATATTCAAGCATAGCATACGGTTTACTGCGGGATAGTGCTGTATGCTCCGGCCTGCCTGTTGAGCCTGCCCCAAATACGCCTTGCGCCGCCTTTCTGATGAGCGCGGAACGAGTAAAAAAAGCGGGAAAAGCGGAGCGGGCATATATATTTGGGGGCGTTTTTTATTGAGCGCTGCGCTTCGCTTGCGCTTTTTAAGAGAATTTGGAGGGTCATAGACCCTCCAAACCACCCCTAAAGGCTTCCTGCGCTGCGCCGCTAACGCCATCGAATTCCGCTGAGGCGCCGCTTCTGGGTTGTGACTAAACCCCCAAACCCGCTCGCCGCGTGAAGCACGTGAATCCCCCGCAGGGGGCTTCCTGCGCCGCGCCGCTAACGCCATCGAATTCCGCTGAGGCGCCGCTTCTGGGTTGTGACTAAACGTGCAAACCCTCTCGCTACAGGAAGCACCTGAAACAGCCTCCGGCTGCGCAGGGGGCAGCCTTCAGCTGCGCCAGAGGGGTTTGACCCTGCAAAATCCTAATATCGTGAGAAACGTGAAATACAGGGGGGTAAAAACCGTGAGCGCAAGATATACCGGCCCTTTCCCGGGGAGCGCCGAACCGAAAAGACCGAGGGTGGCCGCCGTATTGAGGGACATCGCCGCCAGCACCGCCCCTGAAAGGGGCAGCAAAGACGGCGCGGCCCAAAGAAACGGCATGGCTGTCATGCCCATAGCAATCGTTATCATCAAAAAACCGAAATTAAAACGGGTAGCCCTGTCAGGACTAAAAAGCCCCCCGTTATTCCAGCGCAAAGTCTGGTTCACCAGGGCCTTCCAGGTCTGCTCCCCTTCGGTTATGACAAAAATATCCCTCCCCACTGCCGAGCGCACGCAGTACGCTGAGGAAGCGCGCACCTTGGCGATAAGCGCCGCGTCTTCCGTAGGGGACCAGGGCACCGCGCCGTAGCCGCCTATGGCCTCAAGCGCGGCGCGGCGGACGATGAGGTTGTTGCCGAACCCGCCTCCTGCCGCCCCAAGGCCGGTGGAGCCTGCAAGGTACATATACCGTACTGCATGATCAAAACACTGGTACAGGTGGAAAAACCCCGCGCCCCCGGGACGCTTGAACACCGGCCCAAGGGTAACGCCGGTACGCGGGTCAGCCATCCGCGCCGCCATTGCCCGTATCCACCCTGGGGGAACCGCGCAGTCCCCGTCAGTAAAAAGCAGCAGCTCCCCTGCGGCGGCCTCGATGCCTTTCCCCAGGGCGTACTGTTTGCGGTTCTCTGCGGCGTTCTCTTCCAGGGTGATGATCCTGACCATGCTGCCCCGCTCAAGCGCGAAATGCCGGAGCATCGCCGGCGTCCCGTCAGAAGACCGGTCGTCAACAAAGATAAACTCCGCTGCCGGATAGTCCTGCGCCGCAAGGCTCTGAAGGAGGCCCCCCAGCCGGCGCTCTTCGTTATGCACCGGAATAACCACCGAGACCGGCGGGAGCGCTGAGGCGGGGCCCGCGCTGGAGGCGGCTTTATCCCGCCGCCATTCCAGGAAGAGCCCCAGGAGGAGCGCGGCGTGGAGGGACATGAAGAGCAGGGCAAAGCCGAATCTGAACACGTCATATAAAACAAAAAAAATCATTCAAACCCCCTTGATTATCCTACGTTATTCCGCTATGGTAAAAGCAGCCGGGGAATTAGCTCAGTTGGTAGAGCGATAGGTTCGCAATCTATAGGCCAGGGGTTCAAATCCCCTATTCTCCATCCGGCCCGCCGCCCGCGCCGCCCAGCCGCCCAGCCGCCCACCAGCACCAGCCCGCCGCCCACCAGCACCGACCAGCCGCCGCCCACCAGCACCAGCCCGCCGCCCACCAGCACCGGCCAGCACCAGCCGACCGCACTGACCAGCCCATACCGCCCAGCCGCTCACGGTTTCTTTTTCTTAAAAAATCTGATTATCCTCCGCGCATAGGGGTCTTGCGCCAGCGCAAGGAGCAGGAACCCTGCGGCGCCGTACACCAGCGCGCTGATGCCCAGGGGAAGGCCGTACACGAGCATCCTGCTTGTGCGCCCTCCGAACAGGGCAGCAAGGGCCGGCTTGAGGGCATAGACCGGCAGCACCGCAAGGAGCGCGAACACGGCGATTTTGAGCGTGTACAAGAGGCCGGACCGCACCATCTTTCCTACTGCCGCGTGGGGGTTTTTCGTTAAAAAAAAGAAGAGGAGCGCCGTATTTATCCCGCTTGCTGCGGAAAGGGAGAGGGCGATGCCCGCGCCTTTAAGGGGGGCTGAGAGGGCGAGGGCGAGTACGCTGTTGGCGGCGAATGAGATGACCCCCGCAAGGGACGGGGACGCGGAATCGTGACAGGCGTAGAACGCCGGCGCCAGCACCCGGTTAAGGGCGATGAAAAACAGCCCTATAATATGAAAGGTGAAGGCGTTTAAGGTGAGGCGCACGGATTCTTCCCCGAAACTGCGTATCTGAAAAAAGAGGCGGATAAGATATTCCCCTTGGACAAGGAGAAAAAAGGTGGCCGGAACCGTAATCAGCGCGATAACCCGCAGCGCCCCGGTGAGCTTCGCGCGGTACTGGTCCCATTGGGACGATTTCGCGTACTCCGCCAGGTCCGGCAGGAGCACTGTGCCTATGGACACGGCGAACACCCCCAGCATAAGTTCCTGAAGGCGCAAAGAATACTGGAGGCTTGAGGCCACCCCTTCCCCGACGCGCCGGGCCAGGGCTGTGGAAACCAGATCATTCACCTGATACGCGGCCATCCCGATAATGGTGGGTACAATGAGGCGCAGGACCTTACGCACCCCCGGATTGGCCAGGGCCCGGGGCAGCGCCACGAAACAGAAGGCCCAGCCTTTTTTAAGGATAAAGGGGAACTGGACAGCGGCCTCAAGAAAGCCCCCTGCCAGTATGCCTATGGCCATTGCCCGCGCCGGATTAGCGGTGAAGCGGCTTAACCCAAAGGCCGCGCCGATCGTAACGAGGTTAAGCAGGATAGGCGCCAGCCCGGAGGGGGTGAATATCCGCAGGCTGTTAAGGATGCCCTGAAACAGCGCCGCAAGGGAGATAAAGGCCAGAAAGGGAAACATAAGGCGGGTGAGAAAGACCGTTTCGTCAAACAGTTCCTGTTCCATTTTGAAAAGGGGCATAATGAGGGGCGTAAAGGCCATGCCCGCGATGACCGCCAGGGTTACGAAAAAGGTGAGGAACGTCCAGATACAGGAGAGGAATTCCCGTATAGCCTCTTTGTCGCCCTCGATAAGATACGCCTTGAACGTGGGGATAAAGGCCACCGCGATAGAACCTTCGGCAAAAAGCCGGCGGAACAGGTTGGGGATGAGAAAGGCCACGGAGAAAGCGTCGGAAAGCGCGGTGGTTCCCAAGAAGCTGGCTTTCACCATTTCCCTGAACAGCCCCAGCACACGGGAGGCCAAGGTGAGCAGGGATAAGACAGAACCGTGCCGCACTAGGAGAGAACGCGCCATCGAAAGAACCTCACAATCGAAAGAACCTCACAAGCCGGCGCGCACACTGCCGCCGGCCCTCTGTAGTATAGCACGTGCTGCTTGCGCCTATGCAACCCCCTGCGCCCCCGAAGGGGGTTTTAAGTGCTTCTTGTAGCGATAGGGTTTGCAATTTTAGTCACAACCCCGAAGCGGCGCCTCAGCGGGATTCGCAGGCGTTAGTGACGCATAGCACGTCGCGTTTATGGGGGGTTTGGGGGAACTGGTACCCCCATATTCTTTTAAAGAGGCGCGAAAGCGCCGATAAAAAAGCCCTCCAAGTTCATGAGGGATGAGCCAGATTTGTCTAAACCTGAGCCAGATTTGTCTAAACCTGAGCCAGATTTGTCTAAACCTGAGCCAGATTTGTCTAAACCTGAGCCAGATTTGTCTAAACCTGAGCCAGATTTG
>JAITHF010000032.1 GCA_031280115.1 Spirochaetaceae bacterium
GCGGAGGCAGCACGATTACGCGGCCCTCCTTGAGGCGGTGTCCAAGTTCGGCCTTGACCCTGAAAGCCTTGCAGGGTATCTTGCGGCGTTCAAGTACGGCTGCCCCCCCCACGGCGGCTTTGCCATAGGCTGTGAACGGCTTACCCAGAAAATACTGGGGCTTGCCAACGTAAAAGAAGCAAGCCTCTTTCCCAGAGACCGCAAACGGGTCGAGCCGTAGCCTCCCCGCGCCGGCTGTATGCCCTCAACTACAGAATATCCCTGTTTTGCCGATAGTAAAAAAAGAGCCGCAAGGCCCTGCCGGGGGCTCTCATAATCCTATAAAGGGAGGTCAGGCCGGCGCCCCAGGGCGCGGAGCCTGAAAAAATAAGAGAAATATGAAAAAGCGTTGCAGAGCGTTGTTCGCGGTTTTGGCGTACAGCGCGCTAAGGCTGTACGGGCTTGAAGGTTCGGCGGCGGTTTCTTCTGACAAAGATATTAAGGACAGAGCGGCGGCTCTCAGCGAAAGCGCGGCCCAGCATTACCCTCTGAACTCAAAACTAGTGATTATCAATCCAAAGACCGGTATTGGGGCGGAAATTACCGTGTTAAAGCGCCTTTCCGGCGCTGATACAGGCGTGGTCGCCGAGGTTTCCCAATATATAGCCGATACCCTCGGCTTCCAGGGGAAATCCGGCGCGGTCATCCTGCTGGACATGGCGGGCCTGACCCAGGGTATAGTTCAAGAAGTTAAAGAAGTTAAAGAAGAACCCCCCGCGCCCCCGCCCTCGTTCACCCAAGCCCTGCCCGCGGGGCCTGCGGTATCCGGCACGCCCCAGGCGTACGCCCCTGGGGAGATTCCCGCCAGAGCCGGCGCGGTTACGATTAACGAGAAACCCCTTGCGCCTGCGGCGCTCCCGCCGGACGCGGTCTTGTCCCTGGTTCCGGCTGAAGAGCGCCCCCCGCCTCAAAGACCCCTGTCCGAGCTGCCGGCTGACGCGGAGGTGGCGCCTCTTATACGGAAGCCCGCGCTGGCTGAGGAGCCGGCGCCTCTTACACGGAAGCCCGCACTGGCTGACGCGGAGGCGGCGCCTCTGGCCCGGAGCGCTCCGGCTGGGGGGCCGGCAGGAATACCGCCGGAGGCGGAGGCGGCGCCTCTTGCCCGGAGCGCTCCGGCGGCGCCGGCAATACCGCGGCTTTCCTCTGAGCCTGGGGCGCCTGCCGGAAACAGCCTCCCTTCGATTGGGGTAATGCCGGAAATTACGCTGCCCGCGGAAGCGCCGGTTATGACGAAGCCCCCGGAAGCCCCCCGCAATCCGGGGCCGCCCGCTTCGGCCCGCCCCCTTGCCGGACTCCCGCCTGCGATAACCGCGCCGCCCGCCCAAAGGTCCCCGCCGGTTCGGTCGGCTCTGCCGCCAGAGGCGGAAATCCCGCCTATCGAGACGGCCTCGGTTATGAGCGGCCCTACAGCGCCGCCTGTGCAGGGGCGCGGCCCGGCAGGAGCGGCGGCGCGCCCTTTCTCGGCGCCCCAAATAACGCGCCTTGAAAAGGGGAAGTATTACCTCCAGCTCGCGGCGTTCAGTAAGGCCGAACTGGTTGAGCCGGAATTAGCGCGGATAGGCAAAGCCTATCCGTTAGTCATAGAAACCGCCGAGAGGCAGGCCAAGCCGTTATACCGTATTCTTGTGGGCCCTGTCAGCCCCGGCGAAAGCGGCGCCCTGCTCAACCGTTTTAAGAAAATAGGGTACGCTGACGCATTTATCCGCCCGGGGGTCTAACCCCCTATAGGGGTTGCCAAAAAGGGGGGTTTGCGCCATGGTAGAGGTATGACGTTAACCGACTTTGATATATGGTACCGGTCAAGATACCGCCGCACCAGCTCGGCCATTACCACAACCGGCATGATCGTTTCCGACCTGATTGGCTGTATGCTCTCCTTCGGCGCCGGCTTCTTCTTCGTGAACCTCTATGATATACATCTTATAAACTTCAAATCTTTTGTTACTTACTGGCCCTACCTGCCGGTATTTATCCTCATCTTTCAGGTAAACAACCTCTATCCCGGAGTCTTCCTTGCGCCTGCGGAGGAACTGCGGCACTTGGTGGTCAGCTCCTTTCTCACCCACGGGGGCATCATCCTCTCCCGCTATATCGAAGACAAAGAATTCGACGCGATCTCCGCGGCGTTTATTATAAGTTTCGCCTGCTCCCCTGTTATCCTCCTTAATTACCGGGCCCTGGCGCACCGCTTTCTGGTGAGGACCCGGCTGGGCGGTATTCCGGCAGTAATCTTCGGCGCAGGGAAAACCGGCAAAATGCTGGTTGACCGGCTGCTGAACAGTAAAAAAGCCGGCTATACGCCGGTGCTTATACTGGACAACGGAACCGGTACGGAGGAGATGTACCACGGGGTTCCGATAATACGGGACACTATGCTAGGGCCTGAGGTCGTGGGCCGGTATAATATCAAGATGGCCATTGTTACCTCCCTTTCAGACCCGCAGGACTGGAACAAGACGTTCCGCGCTTCAGTGGCGGCGTTCCGCTACCATGTGCTTATTCCCAAGTTCTCCAGTTTTACGGATATATGGATGTCTGTGCGGGATTTTGACGGGATACTGGGGTTCGTTACCAGCCATAAACTTAAAATGCCCTGGAACTTGCGGATAAAGCGGTTCGTAGACCTGGGCGCGTCGCTCTTGATGGGCCTTATCCTGCTGCCGCTCCTCCTTTTCATCGCCTTCTTGGTTAAAGCTACCTCCCCCGGGCCGGCGCTGTTCGGACACACCCGCATCGGGCAGGGGGGGACGCGCTTCAAAGCCTACAAGTTCCGGTCAATGGCCAAGAACGCCGAAGAATTGCTGCAGAAACTGCTTGAGGCGGACCCGCAGGCGAGAGCCGAATGGGAGGCAAACCGCAAGATAAAAAACGACCCCCGCATTACGAAGCTGGGAAAGTTCCTGCGCCAGACAAGCCTCGACGAGTTTCCCCAGCTTATCAACATCATAAAGGGGGAGATGAGTCTGGTAGGCCCCCGGCCCATTGTGGAGGACGAGGCTGCCAAGTACGGCGAGGACTTTAACCGCATCTTCTCAGTAAAGCCGGGCCTCTCCGGTCTGTGGCAGGTTTCAGGGAGATCCGACACGGACTATAATGAACGGGTGGCGTTTGATATGTATTACCTCCAGAGCTGGTCTGTATGGCTTGACCTGTGGGTTTTATATAAGACGGTTTGGGTTGTGCTCAAAGGCAAAGGGGCGTACTAATATGAAAAATATAGCGGTTATGGGGATAATGCTGGCTGCAGGGGCCGCGCTGTTCGGCCAGAGCCGGTCGTTTGACGCGCTGTTTCCCCATCTTGACCGGGAAAAGCGGCGCCAGGCGTTCTCGCCAGAGGGGTTAATCATATCTGCCAAGACCAAGACCTTCCAGCTTCTGCCCGCTTCGGGCGCGGGCATAGACTTGGCCGGCCCGGTGTCCCGGAACAATCCTGCGTATCTGGTTGAGGCGTTGATGGTTATTCCCGCTGACGGGCGCGCGGTTGGCTTTCTTGAAATCTACAACGCCCTGAGAAACATCCGCGGTTTGAAAGGCAGGCTGTATCATTCGGCCCGGCGGAATGACGAGGTGCCGCTTTTTGAGGACGCCACGCGCATACAGAGCGAGGGGAAGACTGCGCCGGTTCCCGACCCTCCCCCGGCAAAAGCGGCGCCCCAGCGGGAGACCGTGTATATCAGGCTCAAAGACGTGAATTTCGGCAATTCCTATTACCGCGCCGAGGTAAGCGCCGTACAGAACGGCTTGCTGTACAGCCTCTCAAACTTTAGAGCTTTAAGTTATCTCTTTATTCCGGTGATTAAAGAGGGGAAGTTTATGGCGCAGCTCTATTTTGAGCCCCTTGCCGAGGGGGTTTTGGTGTACAGCATTGCCGGCACGGATGTTTCTGATTTTATCGCGTCCCAGATACACATTCCCTCGGCAATACAGAAGCGGCTTGAAGTGATTATCCAATGGGTCGCTGAAGGCATCCGCTCTCCGCGGTGATTTTAATGACCGCCGGCAGGGTGGCCCGCCGGCAGGGAGGAGGCAGCATGGAACCCTTAGGGGGTATAGACTGGAACGAAATATGGAAGGAAGCCCAGCGCAAGAACAGGGATTCAGGCAAGGGCGGCGAATGTTGGACATCTTGGGCGGACAGGGAGGCGGCGGAGCGGTATGCGCGGACCTTTGCCGAAAGCCCTCAGGGGAGAAAGCGTATTGCCGAGGCCCTCCGCATGGTGAGGCCGGCCTGGCGGGTGCTGGATATTGGCGCGGGTCCAGGGGCTATGGCAGCGGCGTGTGCGAAAAAAGCCGCCCAGGTTACCGCGCTTGAGCCTGCGCCCGGCATGGCCGCCGTCTTTATGGACGCTGTCCGCCGGGAATCCCTTGAAAACATCCGGCTTATCCGCAAACGCTGGGAAGATATTGACCCTGCGGCGGATTTAGAGGCGCCCTACGACCTTTGCTTCGCGTCTTTTTCCCTGGGGATGCTTGATTTACAGGCAAGCATTGAGAAAATGGCGCAGGTTTCCCGAAGGATTGTGTTATATTGGCACGCCGGCCCCCAGTCATTTGACGAAGACGCCGCCGCGCTTAGCAGGATGCTCCAAGGCGCGGAGCATTATCCGGTTCCTGAAGGGGGCGTTATCTTCAATCTGCTCTACAGCATGGGCATATATCCTGATGTGAAGGTTACGCGGGCGAAGGTTCGGCAGGTGTACGACAGCTTTGAGGATGTTTTTGCGCTTTACGCCCGCCGTTTTGCCGCCGCAAGCGCAGCGCAGCAGAAGGCTTTGGCTGGCTATCTGCGGGGCGTGTTTATGCCCTATGAGGGGAAGAAGGTCATACGCTTAACCAATAAAGTAAGTATGCGTATCTCGTTCCGCCCCCTGCGCCCCCTGCGGGGGTTTTAAGTACTTCTTGTTGCGAGCGGGTTTGCGGGTTTAGTCACAACCCTGAAGGATGCGCCTCAGCGGAATTCGCAGGCGCACGGGCGCAGCGCAGGAAGCCGTTGTGGGTGGTTGGGAGGGTATATGCCCCTCCAAATTCTCTTAAAGAGGCGCGAAGCGCCGGTATTTTTTTAATAT
Organism: Spirochaetaceae bacterium; assembly: GCA_031280115.1. Lineage (GTDB taxonomy): Bacteria > Spirochaetota > Spirochaetia > Treponematales > Breznakiellaceae > JAITHW01. Next base: position 5,106 of record JAITHF010000032.1, read on the forward strand.
ACCAACAAAACACGGCAGGAAAACCGGTGTTCTTGCAGTCAAGAAAGGTTTTCTTGTAGTCAAGAAAAAGTTTCCTGTAGTCAAGA
>JAITHF010000074.1 GCA_031280115.1 Spirochaetaceae bacterium
GGTATCGCGCCGGCAAACCCCTGTATCCAACGAAGCATTTCCCGCAGCACCGCAAGTATATCCTCAGAACACAGGTCCCCTTCCGCAATAAGATAGAAACCGGTGCGGCACCCCATAGGGCCGAAGTAAACTATCTGTTTCCCCCATTCTTTGTGGGAACGCAGAAAGGTGGCGCCCAGATGTTCAAGGGTATGGAGCGCCGGCATATCAATCACCGGCTCTTTATTCGGCTCTTTGAACCGCAGGTCAAAGGTGGTGAGCACGGTGCCGCCGAAACGATCCTTGCGGGAAACATACACCCCCGGTTTTAAGCGGAGATGATCGATTTGAAAACTTGCTATCTTTTCCATAGCCCTATCCTTTATGTTTTTATATTACGCGGCGTAACGCCGGATGAAACGGCGGACGATTTCCGCTGAATACTTTGAGGCCGCCGGAAGAAACTCTTTGAAGGCAACAGGGGACTCAGTTCCGGCAATGTCCGAGAGGGCGCGGATAACCAGCGCCGGGGTCTTGAAAAGAAAACAGGTATGGGCCACTGCGGCCCCCTCCATTTCCACCGCCTTTACGTCAGGGAACACGGCGCGAAGTTCCATAATTCGCGAGGTTTCGTGCATGAACACGTCGCCAGAGGCAATAATGCCCCGTACATAGTTAAAAGAAGCAGGCAAAACCCCCTCGCCTTTAAGCGCATCCACCGCACGCTCCGCCTGCGCCACAAGGGTTTCGGGAACCGGAAACCGCAGGGGCATACCGGGAATCTGCCCGGGCTCGTAGTTGAAGGCGGTAACGTCCACATCATGATACACCAGCCCCTCGGAAATGACCGCGTCTCCGAAACGCAGCGCCGGATCTATCCCGCCGGCGGATCCGGTATTGAGAACCACATCCGGTTTATAGGCAGTAATGAGCAGGGCGCATCCGACCGCCGCGTTTACCTTGCCGATACCGCAGCGCAGGAGCGCGATTTCTTTTCCTTCAAGGGTTCCAGACACAAAATCAAATCCGCCGATCGTATCAAGACGCGGATGGGTTACTGCCGACTGGAGCAGGGCGACTTCAGGCTCCATAGCGCCGATGATGCCAATCATAATCGTTCCTTTTAACTTCCTTGGGTTTTAATTTTCAGGTAAAAAGCTCAGGCGCCCAGATAGTGGTGCAGTTTCTTCCCCGCTCTTTGGACTTATACTGCGCTTTATCGGCGCGGTCCACAATCTCAGTGGTGGAATCGGTACTGTTATCAAAGGTGAAAATACCGGAACTTATGGTAACTGTTGACAGGGGAATCTCCCAGGGAACTGTCAGCCGGGCAATGGCTTTTCTCAGCCGTTCCGCCACCCCCCATGCCTCTTCGGCGTTGGTGTCCGGCAGAAGCACCGTAAACTCCTCGCCGCCGAAGCGGGAAGGCACATCCTCCAGCCGCACGCCCTGCCTAATCAAGGACGCGATATATTCAAGCACCCGGTCCCCCGCCACATGGCCGTAGGTATCGTTAAACTTTTTGAAGAAATCCACGTCAATCACGATAACCGAAGAGACATACTCGTTGCGCCGCATACGGGCTAATTCTTCGGTAAGGCGGGTCATAAAAAACCCGTAATTATAGAGGCCGGTTTTTACGTCCCGCAGGGAATGATCGTAATTAAGGTGGTTTTGGATAGCAAGAGAAACGAAGTACATAAAATGCCGTATAAACGTGAGATCCATATCGGTAAACATCTGGCTTTCTCTCTTGCCGCTTACCAGTATGAGGCCGTAGAGGCTTGAGGGGCTTAGGATGGGGATTATCAATTCCGGTTCTACAGTATGGAGGTCCGCCGCTGCGGCGGCGCGGTTCATCTGGGCGAGAAGGTCTGCATAGGTTATCATGGACTTGGGATACTGCTGAAAAAAGAGTTCAAACGGCGCGATGCTTTCGATTTGCAGGCCCGTGTTTACCATTTTGTACTGTTTATAGGCTTTGATGGTTATTTCGTCTTTATTTTCAAAAGATTTCCAGAGAAAAATAATCGCAGTAGGATTGACGCGGTTGGTGATATGAAACACGGCGGTTTCCAGTATATCATCCAGCGCGGTATGGTGGAAAATACTGAGCACATGAGAGAAAAGGTCCTGATAATCCTGTATTTTCGCGTTGAGGCTGTCAATATACGGGATAATTTCCAGTTCTTGAAGGAGGGTAAGATTTTTCTGTATAGCAGGGTTTGATAAAAAATCCTGCTCACGGACGGCCGTGTCCGTTTTGGCCGAATCAGTTTTTTTGTCATGTCGTATATCGCTCATTATGTTACGGAATAATGGTCACTAATGGTTTTTCGCCATTCCGCTCGATTTTCCTTATCCTCCCATTCCAGAATTTTCTTGATCTTAAAAGAGGGCGCGGCTTGGGAATTATTAAAATGAACCACGCCGAAACGCCCCCCTCCAATATACACGATAGAATCTCCCTTTTCTAGGGCCTCTCCCTTGGCGACTTTGCTTATGACGCAGTCGAAATGGGCCGGTTCGTTCGTGGTTTTATCCTCGATCGCGGAGGCGATATCTTTAATCGCTTTCCCGCAATAGGGGCATACCGGAGTGGGAAGCGGTTCAGCGGGCATAACCGGCGGCACCCATTGAATACGCTCGCATACGCCTCCTCCGCGCTTGTCATACCGGAGATTTCCCTCACTCTTTCTGTTGTGCCGGGGCGTTTCCTGCCAGGTATGCTCGCTGCCTTTTCGGCGGTATCCCCGGCGGTTGTTTCCCCCCCTCCCACTCACTGTATGCTCCTCCTTGGGGTATATTTAAGATTTCATTGCTCAGTATCATGGCCAAACATTCTATGGCTTCATAAAGATAATCTTTGTTATTGATTTTTTCCCGCAACTGTTCCAATTCACCGGATCCTAGACGGTTCCCTGCTCGAACAGTTCGCCCCCCCGCCTGACCCGTTGTCATACACACTCCATAAAGGCTGACGCAAGATGGGTCATAACGCTAGGCCCGATGAATACAACATCAAAGCGAACAGCCATACAGTTATATTCTCGATGGGAAGCGAGAAAATACTTAGCTGTTTCTATGATACGGCGCTGCTTTTTTTCATTAATAGTATATGACAGCGCGTCAATTCCCCAGACAGACCACGCTTTTACCTCCACAAATACAATCGTTTCCCCGTCCAGCGCTATCAGATCCACCTCGCCTGCGCTGGAACGGACATTTCGGGCTATAATACGCATACCCGCCGCTTCCAAAGCCTCTGCCGCTCGCTGTTCCCCCTCCCGACCTTTTTGAGACCTATTCATGTCATCCATCCAGGGGACCGCCCCTCCCGTCTGGGACCCCGGCAAGTGGTTTATTCCTGAGACGTTTCTGTCTCAGCTTTGGGCTTTACTTTCTTCTTGATAATAAGCTCCTTAATTTTCGCGGCCTTACCGATTTTATCCCGAATATAATAGAGCTTCGCCCGGCGGACCTTGCCCGGGCGAACCATCTCGATCTTCGCTATCCGCGGAGAGTGGAGGGGGAATATCCGCTCCACCCCGACTCCGTAGGAGTTCTTTCTTACGGTAAAGGTTTTTCCCAGCCGGGCGTTCTTAAACGCGATAACCAGCCCCTCATAGACCTGTATCCGCTCGTTTTTGCCTTCGATAATCCTAAAATGCACCTTAACCGTATCCCCTATCTTGAAGTTGTCCCGCCCTTCTTTCATGTGCGCCGCTTCAATCGCCTGTATCTCGTTCATGTTTACTCCCTTTAGGAACTTTTATAAGATTGCCCCTCAATTTTTTCTATTATTATTCTATGCTCTCTTCTATAATCACTCTTCTATAAGATCCGTCTTCTATCCCGTCTTCCCTGCCGCTATGCGGCCTCTCTTCCCTGCCGCCTTCTCCCTTCTCAGCCATTCCCGCCCTGATTTCCGCTTCCGCGCTCTTCCCTGCTCCCTCTGCCTTCTCTATGGCCGCGCGGGTTTCTTTATCGAATAATCCTGTTTCCATGCCGCGGCGGATTAAATCAGGGCGCCGCGCGCAGGTTCTCTCCACCCGTTTCTCAAGGCGCCATTGCCGTATGTTCTTGTGGTGCCCCGAAAGCAATACCTCCGGCACGTTCATACTACCATACATCGCGGGCCGTGTATACTGGGGATACTCCAAAAGCCCGTTGGAAAAACTTTCTTCCTCAAGGGACGCAGGCGAAATCGCCGCTTCCGCCAGCCTGTAGGTCGCGTCAACCACCACCAGCGCCGCAGCTTCGCCGGAGGAAAGCACGTAATCCCCCACGGAGATTTCGTCATCCGCATACCGGTCAATGACGCGCTGGTCAATGCCCTCATACCTGCCGCAGATAAGGACGAGCGCCGGCTCCCGCGCAAGTTCCCGCGCCGCCTCTTGGGTAAACAGGCGGCCTGAGGGGGAGAGGTACACCACCCGCCCGGTTTTCCCGCCGGCGCGGGCCGCCTCTTTGGGCGGAACCCCTGCGGCCTCAAGCGCCCGCCCCAAAGGGCCGGGGGTCATAAGCATACCCGCGCCGCCGCCGTAGGGCGCGTCGTCGCAGGTGCGGTGCCGGTCAAGGGCGAAGTCTCGAATATTCAGCGCTTCATAGCCCACAATCCCTCGGCGCACCGCTTTACCCAGCACGGAACAGGTAAAAAAAGCGTGGATAATCTCTGGAAAAAGGGAAAGCACTGTATACTTCATTCCAGAACCCACGTATGGAGGAGCACCGCCCGGCGGGTTTCTAGGTTTATATCCCCGAAAAACTCGTTTCTGAACGGCGCGAGCCTTACTTCCCCTGAAACAAGGCGGATTTCCGCAAGGCTGCCGCCGCCGCCTTCCAGCACGCCGGTAATATGCCCCAGGGCGTCTCCTAAAGTCGAAACCACTGCAAGGCCCGTAAGGTCTTCCACATAGAATTCGCCTGCTTTAAGAGGCGCCGCCTGTTCCCGGTCCGCCATAATCAGCGCGCCCCTGAGCGCCTTTGCCGCTTCCGGCGTGTCAATGCCCTGAAACTTCACCGCAAGCCCCCGGGGGACAGGGATAACCGCCTCTATTTCCCAGAGCCGTTCGCTTTCCCCCTGCCGCACCGCCGCGCGGCTCAAACGCGCAAGGTGTTCGTATTCTCCTGACAATGACCGGATCCGCACAAAGCCCTTAACTCCGAACGGGGCACCCGCCAGAGCCGTTACAAACCGTTCCCGCACAGCCTGAGTCAGTCCAGAATTTCAAGAACCGTGTGTTTTCCCTCCTTGGCAGTGGCGGCCTGCAAAACGGTTCTTATAGCCTTTGCGATACGGCCGTGTTTTCCGATAACCTTGCGAATATCATCGGCGGCGACTTTCAATTCCAGTATGGTGGATTTCTCGCCTTCCACCACATTGACAC
>JAITHF010000087.1 GCA_031280115.1 Spirochaetaceae bacterium
CGCCGCGTGTGGGTTGTGACTAAAATTGCGAACCCTCTCGCCGCGAGAAGCACGTAAAACAGCCTCCGGCTGCCCGCAGGGTGTGAATCAGAAAGGGATTGCCGCGCCGTATATATGCCGGAGGTTCCTAAATGAAATCTATACTTTTTGCGCTGCTGCCGGGGCTACTCTCCTGTTCCCAGGGCGCGGACCTGGCGGTCAACCGGCTGTTCGGCGTAAGCGCTGAGGCGCCGGTCTTTCTTTCCTGCGCTTCGGCTTCCCCTGACCAGGTGGACTTTGCCTTCTCCCTGCCCGTGAAGGTGGGGCGCCTCAACTTCGAGCCGCCCCTTGCGGTGGCGTCCATCACGGAAGGCGAGCGGGTACGGGTTACGCTGCATGAACGGCTTGCCCCTGGGGAGCGGGTTGCCGCGGATATCCTTGTGGAAGACAGCAGGCGCAATACCCTCAACGTGCTGGTCCCTTTCCGCGCCAGAAACGACCGGCTGCCCGGATTTATTATCACCGAACTGCGGACTGAATACTCCAAGCCCAAGGTGGAATTCGTGGAGATTAAGATAACCTCTGCGGGCAACCTGGGGGCGCTGCGGCTTTTTATCGGCAGTTCCGGCATGGAGGCGCCGGTGTTTGAGTTCCCGCCGACAGAGGTGCGCGCCGGCGAATATGTGGTGATACACCTGCGGACTATCGAGGAAGGGCTGGTGAACGAGGCCGGCGCTGATCTGGCCGCCTCAAAAGGCGCCGACGCCCTGCCGGACGCGAGGGATTTCTGGGTGTCAGGAAGCAAGAAGCGCCTGCGGAGCACTGACGCGGTTTTCTTTATGGATCAGGACGGACGGGTGCTTGACGCGGTGGTTATGAGCGCGAGCCCGGACACCTGGGGCGGCAAAACCGCGCTTCCTGAGGTAATGGATTTCTTATCCCAGCAGGGCGCGTGGGCGGGAAAGAGCGCCGGCTTTATAAGCCCCGCCGACGGGGTGGCGAGCAAAGGCGCCACTGCCACAAGAACCGTGTGCCGGGATGAGGCGGCGCGAGACACCAACCGCGCAGGGAACTGGTACATCGCCGCCACCCGCGGCGCCACCCCGGGGAAGCCGAACACAACCCGCCGCTTTTAACGGAGAGGCCCGGCGCGGGGAGCGGGAGGGCGGAAAAATCCCCCGCGCCTGCGGGATCTGCGGCCTAGGGGGAAAGGGAATGGGAATGAGAATCAGAGAGGAAATTGGCCAGCATGGCGTTTCCCCCGGGGGTAAGTACGGACTCAGGGTGGAACTGCACGCCGTACACCGGATAATCCCGATGCCGGACAGCCATGATTTCCCCGTCTGCGGCTTTTGCCGTCACTATGAGCGCGTCAGGAACGGTCGAAGGGTCTGCTGCAAGGGAATGATAGCGCCCTACAACAACTTCCGAGGGCAGCCCCCGGAAGAGGGGGCAGGAGGCGTCAAGGCTGATCAGCGACGATTTGCCGTGCATGAGGGTTTTGGCATAGGTAATCCGCGCGCCGAAAACCTCGCAGATTGCCTGATGGCCCAGGCAGACCCCCAGAATAGGTATCTTGCCGGCAAAAGACCTGATAAGCGCCTCGCATATCCCCGCGTCCGCGGGCCTCCCGGGCCCCGGGGAAAGCACGATGTACCCGGGGCGGAGCACCACAATCTCGGCCAGCGTAAGGGCGTCGTTGCGGACAACCCGGATGTCCGGCTCAAGAGAGCCTAGCGCTTGATAGAGGTTGTACGAAAAGCTGTCGTAATTATCAATAAGAAGAATCATTGCCCGGGCCCCCCTGTTTCTCCAACGCCGCCATAACCGCCTGCATCTTGCTGGCGCACTCGCAGTATTCTTTTTCAGGCTCGCTGTCCGCCACAATGCCCGCGCCGGAGCGGACGAAGACTTTGCCGTTCTTTTTGTACGCAAGGCGGATGCTGATGCACGTGTCCATGTCACCGGTGAACGCGGCGTACCCCACGGCGCCGCCGTAAATGCCCCGCTTGTTGTTTTCAAGCCGGTTTATGATCTGGCAGGCCCGAATCTTAGGCGCCCCTGAGAGGGTTCCCGCAGGCAGCACCGCGTCAATCACGTCAAGGGCGCTTTTTTCTTCCCGCAGGCGCCCGCTCACTGCGGACCCAAGGTGCATCACATGGGAAAACCGCTCTATTGACAGGTATTTCTCCACAACGACTGAGGAGAACTCGCTTACTTTTCCCAGATCGTTGCGCCCCAGGTCAACGAGCATATTGTGTTCCGCAAGTTCTTTCGGGTCAGCAAGGAGTTCCCGTTCCAGTTCCGCGTCTTCCGCCTCGTCCCGCCCCCGGGGCCTGGTGCCGGCAAGGGGGAAGGTCCAGACCGTCCGGCCCTCAAGACGCGCCAAAGTTTCAGGTGAGGCGCCGGCAAGCTCGATGTGGTCGCTTGAGAAATAAAACATATACGGCGAGGGGTTAAGGGCCCTAAGCGCCCGGTACGTGTCAAAGAGGCTCCCTTCCGCGTCCGCGTCGAGCCGGTTGGAAAGAACCGCCTGAAAAATATCCCCTTCCCGGATATGGCGCTTTGCTTCCTGCGCCATATCGCAGAAGCGCTCCTTGTCAAAAAGCGGGCGGAACGGCGAGAGGAGCCGCAGCGGTTCAGGCCGGGCAGGGGCGCCGGTTTCGATAATCCGCCTGAGATTGCCGAGCTCGGCTGCGGCGCGGTTGTAGTTCTCCCAGGGCGCGTCGGTTTTCGCGTTGATCATGAGGATAATATGTTTTTTAAGGTGGTCGTAAGCTATCACCTTGTCGAAAAGCATAAGGTCAACGTCCTTAAAACCCTCTTGGTCAGGGGCGTCAAGGGAAAGGGAAGGCTCCCGGTACTTCAGGTAATCATAGGCGAAATAACCCGCAAGGCCCCCGGTGAAGGGGGGCAGCCCCGGCAGGCGGGGGCTTTTGTTATCCTGTATGATCTGCTTGATATACTGCCCCGGATCGCTGGTACGCAGTTCAAGTTCGGCGCCGTTTTTTATCGTAAGAAGCCCGTTTATGCAGGAGATTTCCAGTTTCGGGTCATAGCCCAGGAAGGTATAGCGCCCCCGGCGGGAGCCGTGTTCCAGACTTTCAAGGATAAAGCACTGGCGGCTCAAATTTTTGAGGGCTTGAAAGGTTTCGAGAGGGTCTCTGGTTTCAAGGGGGATGGCCGTCCACACGGGTATCATGCGGTAATCCGCGGCAAGGGACTTAAACGTATCTCTATCAATCTGGCACATTACATAATTCCTGCATCCATAAAACCCCAAAACCCCCCGCCCCGTCAACCCCCTGCGCCCCCTGCGGGGGATTCACGTGCTTCTCGCGGTGAGCGGGTTTGCAATTTTAGTCACAACCCAGAAGCGGCGCCTCAGCGGAATTCGCCCCCTGCGGGGGATTCAGGTGCTTCTCGCGG
>JAITHF010000095.1 GCA_031280115.1 Spirochaetaceae bacterium
GCAAAACAGGAAGCGCCGGCAGCCTCCGGCTGTTTCAGCAGCCGTCGTTTGCGCTATGAGCCGCGAACCATGAAGCGCCGGCAGCCTCCGGCTGTTTCAGCAGCCGTCGTTTGCACAAAGAGGCGCGAACCATGAAGCGCCGGTAAAAAAGCCCTCCAAAAACTCTTCAAAGAGGCGCGCGGCGCCGGTAATTCGTTGCAGAATAATGATTTATATGGGGACAGGATAGTTTTTCTTGACTACAAAAAAACTTTTCTTGACTGCAAAAAAACTTTTCTTGACTGCAAAAAAACTTTTCTTGACTGCAAAAAAACTTTTCTTGACTGCAAAAAAACTTTTTCTTGACTGCAAAAAAACTTTTCTTGACTGCAAAAAAACTTTTCTTGACTGCAAAAAAACCTTTCTTGACTACAGGAAAACCGGTTTTCCTGCCGCGCTTTGTTGGTATATTAAAGAATTATCGGCGCTTTCGCGCCTCTTTTAAGAGAATTTGGAGGGTTTTTTTATCAGCGCTTCCTGTTTTGCGGCTCATAGTGCAAACTACGACTATTGAAACAGCCTCCGGCTGCCCCCAAACCCCCCACAAAGGCGGCGTGTGCAGCGCCGCTAACGCCATCGAATCCCGCTGAGGCGCCGCTTCGGGGTTGTGACTAAAATTGCAAACCCTCCCGCCGCAGGAAGCACGTGAAACAGCCTCCGGCTGCCCGCAGGGGGCGCTTAAGAGCGTATTAAGAGGGTGCGCGGGTCAAGGCGCACTATCATTGAATCTTCAGGGTTGGCGGAGTCCCGATCCTTTGAAACCGAAAGGGCAATGTAATCCGCCTTGGGCTCAAGCACAATCACCACGTCCACAAGGCCAAGATACGCCTCGATACTATGCGGGATGTTCTTGCCGGTATACCCGGCCTGTTCCGGCACGCTGCAACTGTACCACACCGAAAAGCCGAGCTCCCTGGCCAAGGCTTTCACCTTGGCCAGGTGGCCGTCCTGGGCGCGGGAAAAATCAAAGCCGTCGATAATGAGGGTCCGCGCCTTGAAGCCCCCTTCGGCAATCATGGCCTTGAGGCTGTTGAGAATCTGATCCCCGCTCATGCCGGATTGATTAAAGTGCATAAGCACCCGGTTCTTCACCAGCTCGTCTTTCACGTCCCGCAAGTTCTCCGCCTCATGCTTCTGGATAAACTCGTCAAAGATGTTTTCATACCACGCAAGAACATAGTTGTTGTGCTGGGTAAAAGACACATGGATAACTTTCTGCGCCTGCAATAGTTTGTCAAGAGCGATCTGCACCAGTACCGATGTCTTGCCTATGCCGTTCGGAGCGGCGATGACTCCGATCTCGCCGGTGTTAAGGGCGCCTTGGATGGACTTCTCAAAGATTCTCACCGGGCTGCGCTGTATAAGGTCCTCTTTAACCATGATTCTCTCCTGTTGTTTTTTATTTTCCGGGAACGCTCCCTAGGGCCGGCTCTGTTCTTTTTTCCGCTTTTCTTCATATTCTTTGATAAGGGTTTCGGAAATAGACAGCGGGACTTTCCCGTATTTTTCAAATTCCATGGTAAACTCCGCTTTCCCCTGGGTCAATGACCTCAAAATTGTGGCGTAGCCGAACATCTCGCTTAACGGGACCTCCGCTTCAACCCGCGAAAACGCCCCGTCTTCGGCGGACGAGACGATAACGCCCCGCCGCTGGTTAATGGACCCGAAGACGCTGCCCTGAAATTCCGCCGGCGCCTCCACGGCGACCTTCATAATCGGCTCAAGGATGCAGGGCTTGGCTTTGCCGTAGGCTTCACGGAACGCCCCGACCGCCGCCTGCTGGAAGGCAATATCAGAGGAGTCAACCGGGTGGGACTGGCCGTCGTTGATAACGCAGCGGATATTGACAATGGGAAAACCGATAAGGCTTCCCCGTTTCAGCGCCTCCTTGAAGCCCTTGTCGCAGCTTGGCACAAACTCCGTGGGGATAGCCCCGCCTTTGATGTTGTCAACGAACTCATAATCAGCGTCGGCAAAAGGCTCCATGTAGCCCGCAACCCGCCCGTACTGGCCTGCGCCGACGGTCTGTTTTTTGTGGGTGTAATTAAACTCCGCGCGCTGCTGGACCGCTTCACGGTAGGCCACTTGGGGCATTCCGGTTTCCACCTCGCACTTGTACTCCCGCCGCATCCGCTCGATGTACACGTCAAGGTGCAGCTCCCCCATGCCCTTGACAATGGTCTGGTTGGACTCTGAATCAACATAGGTCTGGAACGTAGGGTCCTCTTTGGTAAACCGGTTAAGCGCCTTGGCCATCTGGTCGGAAGATTTTTTGTCTTTCGGCGTCAGCGCAAGGGAGATAACCGGCTCCGGCACATACATCGAGGTCATGGCGTAGTTGAGGTCCCCGCCGCAGAAGGTGTCCCCTGAGGCGCAGTCAACCCCGAAGAGCGCCACAATGTCTCCCGGAACCGCCTCGTTTATGTCTTCCATGCTGTTTGCGTGCATCCGCACCAGGCGGCCCACTTTAAAGCGCTTTCTCGCGCGGGTATTGGTAAGCTCCTCCCCCTTTTTAAGGCACCCCTGATATATCCGCACATAGGTAAGCTGGCCGTACTGCCCGTCTTCCAGCTTAAAGCCCAGAGCCACGGCGGGGCGGTCCTGGTCAGCCAGAAGCTCGGTCTTCTCCTCCCCTTTGTCAAGGTTAAGGGCGTAGTTTTTCACTTCCTTGGGGTTAGGGAGGTAATAATTTACCCCGTCAAGCAGGGTTTGGATGCCCTTATTTTTGTACGCCGACCCCACCATGACCGGCACGAATTTTTCTTCCAAGGCCCCGCGCCTTATGGCCTCGCGGATAACCGCCTCCGGAATATCCGCGCCTCCTAGATACAATTCGGCGAGCTCGTCGGAAAACATGGACGCCGCGTCCAAAAGCGTTTCCCTGCCGGTTTCCGCCCGCCCTTTAAGGCTGTCGGGAATAGGGGCGTAGCGAATCTCCGTGCCTTGCTCCCCTTCAAAGTACAGGGCTTGCATGGCCACTAAATCCACCACCCCTTCAAGTTTGTCCTCAAGCCCCAGGGGGATCTGGGTCATAACCGCGTTGAGCCCCAGTTTTTCCCTGAGCTGGGAAGTAACCTTGAAGGGGTTCGCGCCGGTGCGGTCGCATTTATTGATAAACGCGATGCGCGGCACATGGTAGCGCTTGAGCTGGCGGTCGACCGTAATGGACTGGGACTGGACTCCGCCCACGGCGCAGAGCACCAGAATAGCCCCGTCAAGCACCCGCAGGGAGCGCTCCACCTCAATCGTAAAGTCAACGTGCCCCGGGGTGTCAATAAGGTTAAGGGTATGGTCCTTCCATTGGACCTGGGTTGCCGCGGACTGTATCGTGATGCCCCGCTCCCGCTCAAGCTCCATGTGGTCCATCGTGGCGCCTACGCCGTCCTTCCCGCGGACCTCGTGGATAGCGTGAATCTTATTGCTGTAAAACAGTATCCGTTCCGAAAGGGTGGTTTTCCCTGAATCAATATGCGCGCTTATGCCGATGTTCCGCATCTTGATAATATCCATGCTGTATGTTCTCCTTCGTTTCGCGTGGCTCAGGTAATTTTTGCCGGCGCCCTCCTCCTTGGGGGGCGGATAACCGCGCTGCTTTTTTTATACCGAAATTTTCTTTTTCCTGTGTTTCCGGCGGGTAATCCCTGAATGGTCTTTGGACGGCGGCCCTCTGCCGCCGGGTTTAGCGCCTTCACTATGCCAAACTTTCCCAAAGTATGCAACCCCCATAGGGCAGCCGGAGGCCCCCTGCGGGGGATTCACGTGCTTCTTGCGGCGATAGGGTTTGCAATTTTAGTCACAACCCCGAAGCGGCGCCTCACCGCGCTTTGCAGGCGCACCGGCGCTGCACACGTCGCCTTTATGGGGGGCTTGGGGGGGTCTATGACCCCCCATAATGTATTCCAAGAGGCGCGGAAGCGCCGGCAGCCGGAGGCTGTTCCCTTACGGGAAGTTTGCAAAAGAATACGCGAACCATGAAGCGCCGGCAGCCGGAGGCTGTTCCCTTACGGG
>JAITHF010000088.1 GCA_031280115.1 Spirochaetaceae bacterium
GCAGAAGCCCGCAGCCTATCCGGGGTTTCAAGGCGCCGGCTTCGCCTACGCAGGAGGGGGCGCCCTTCATGGCAAAGACCGAACTTCCTGCTGCCTTGAGAAAACATTCTTTGAGGGTCCATAGGGAATAGAACCGGCGCTGCCGCTCCGCTCTGTTTGCGGCACCGTCAAGCCAGCGCTGCTCAAGGGGATGAAAGAAGCGGCTTGCAAGGGGCGTACGGTCTTTGGTTGGGTGGATGCGCTCAATATCGCAGGCCGTTCTGAGGGGGGCGCCGGTTGCGCCGGACCGTTTGACCGAATAGGCCGCCGCCGCCAGACGGCCTGCATGGGAGAGGCTGAAATCCCCCCGTAAATCTGCGAAATAGGGCCTTCCCCCGCTCAGGCGCAGGATTTCGCCGGCGCCGGCCAGGGACTTGAGGGCGTTCCATGCCTGGGTATGCCCTTCGTTTTGGTTTGACAGGCGTTTTAATCCTATATACACTATATCCATGAGATTGTCCTGCTTGACCGCCCTTACCCTTTCATGCTTCATCGTTGTATCTTCCTGTGCCTCCTCCGCCTCTGCCGCGCCTTCTGTACGGCTCAGCGAAAAGGGCTGGTATCCCCTTCTTGGGCCTGAATATCTTGAAAAGCCTGTGGATGAGGCCCAGGAAATCACCGGCATATACAACAGCAAAGCCCTAACCGTACTTGCCTGGGCTTTGGCGGACGAGAACGCGGTGGTAATGGCATTCTTTGACAGTTTCGGCGTAAGCCTTGGGGAGGTCTCGTTTACCCGGGGCGGGGCGGTCCTGACCTCCCAAATCTTTCCGCCCTCGCTCAAGGCCGAATACATCATAGCGGATTTCCAGCTCTGTTTCTATAGAGGCGGCGCCCTTTCCCGGGCCCTTGCCAAAGGGGGCCTTGTTCTCAAAGAGGCGCGGAAGCTCGACGCTGACGGGAATCTGGTGGAAACAAGGGCTGTTTTTGATAAAAGAAAGCCCGGCGGGGCACTGCCGCTTATCGAGATCGAAAAGCGGCAAGGCCGCGTCCGCTATGTCAACCATAAGCGGGGCTATGCGTTCAGCATCGCCCCTCAATGAATAATACATACAGGATGAGGCGCTCTTTGAAGGATGCTGCCAATGGATAGGATATATCTTTCCCGCCCCGGCATGGTTTGCTGCGCCGGAGCCAGCGCGGAGGAATGTTTTGACGCCGCTGTCAAGGGCAGCCAGCGGGGCATACAGGAGGCGCGCCTTAAAGACGGGCGGGTCTTCCGGGCCGGATGGGTTCCCGCCGTATTCCCCCGGCTTAAAAACATCGCCGCCGCGGCGCTCGCCCAGATGAGCGGGGACATCGAGCGGGCGCGTTTGCGCTGGGGCGCCCGGCGCGTAGGGGTATGCGCGGGCTCCTGCGACAACGGCTCGGAGGAGTCCCTCCGCGCCCATGACGCCTATTTTTCCCTGGGCGCGTTTCCGCCGGATTATCGTATCAGCGCCCAAAGCGCCTCGGGCATTGCCGAATGGATCGCGTCTGCGTACCGCCTTGAGGGGCCCTGCCTCACAGCGGCTACAGCCTGCGCTTCAAGCGCCGGCGCGGTGGTGAAGGGGAAGGAGCTTCTTGAAGCGGGGGTGTGCGACGCGGTGCTTGCAGGCGGCGCGGACCTGCTTTCACCCACGGTTCTTTCGGGGTTCAGCGCCCTTGAGGCCCTTTCCCCTGAGATAACCAATCCGTTTAGCAAAAACCGGCAGGGCATTACCTTGGGGGAAGGGGCGGCTTTCTTTGTGCTTTCACGGGAGCCGCCGCCGGGCCCCCGGCCTTTGGCGGCGCTTTTGGGCGCCGGAGAGAGCGCCGACGCCTTTCACATGACCGCGCCCCGGCCTGACGGGAGCAGCGCGGCCCTGGCCATGCGCCGCGCCTTTGCCCAAGCTGTGATTGCGCATTTTGTGGTTTAATATATCAACGCCCAGGGCACCGGCAGGTTTTTACACGACTCTATGGAAGCCCGGGCCATAACCGCGGTATTTGGGAAAGGCCTACCGGCAGTAAGCTCAACAAAGCCTGTTACCGGCCACACCTTGGGCGCCGCCGGAGCCCTTGAGCTCGGGCTGTGCTGGATGTCTCTGGCCGAGGGGCGGGGGCTGCCGCCGCACCTTTGGGACGGGGAGTACGACCCTGAGATGCCCCGCCTCGTTTTTGCGGCGCCGGATACGGGGCTTAAAAGCCCCGCAGTGTGCATGAGCAATTCATTTGCCTTCGGCGGCTGCAACGTGAGCCTTATTTTAGGAAGGATAGACTATGAGGACAGATCATAATGATACGAACCCGGGAAGAACTTGAAGGGCTTGTGCCCCACAAAGGCAGGATGTTTCTTTTAAGCCGGGTTCTCCAGTACGACAGCCGGTCGCTTACTGCGGAATACGATATTACCTCTGAGGGGCTTTTTTACGACCCGAACCTTAACGGGCTTCCCTCGTGGGTGTGTTTTGAATGTATGGCCCAGGGCATCGCGGCGCTGGGGGCGTTGACTGGCCGGAAGGAGCCGTCCCGCCCCGGGTGCGTTCTGAGCGTGTCTGCTATGGCCATAACAGAGCCGGTGCTGCCCCTTGGCTCTACCGTAACAATAACGGTCAGGGAAGAGGGGCGGGACGGGCGGGTTTCCTCGTTTCAAGGCGCCCTGCTGCTTGGCAAGGCGCGGGTTGCGGAGGCGCGGCTGACGGTGATGGAGATGGATGGCAGCGCGTTTTCTACCGGAGGCGGGGCGTGAACAGGCAGGAGGCGGAGAGGCCGGACAATAAAAAGCGGGTGCTGGTTACCGGCTCAAGCCGGGGCATAGGGCGGGCCGTCGCCCTTGCCGCGTCCTCTGCGGGCTATGCTGTCGCGGCCCATTACCACAAGAACGAGGAA
Organism: Spirochaetaceae bacterium; assembly: GCA_031280115.1. Taxonomy (GTDB): domain Bacteria; phylum Spirochaetota; class Spirochaetia; order Treponematales; family Breznakiellaceae; genus JAITHW01. The sequence goes on from JAITHF010000088.1 coordinate 2,890, forward strand.
GCCGCAATGTCCCTTGCGGATACGATCCGCGCCGCCGGCGGGGAGGCGGATCTTCTGCGGTTCGACACGGCAGACCGCGGGGAATGCCGGAGGGCGCTGGAGGCCTATACCGAAGCGCGCGGGGCGTTTTGGGGGATTGTCTTAAACGCGGGGATTGCGGCGGACAACGTGTTTCCGGCGCTGACCGAGGAGCAGTGGGACCGGGTTTTGGATACGAACTTAGGGGGTTTTTATAACGTGCTCCAGCCGTTGATACTGCCTCTGTGCCGGAAGCGGCGGGGCCGGATTATCGCGGTAACTTCGGTTTCGGGGCTTATCGGCAACAAGGGGCAGGTGAACTACAGCGCGTCCAAGGCGGGGATTATCGGCGCGGCCAAGGCTTTGGCGCTGGAGCTTGCAGGGCGGGGCATCACGGTAAACTGCATTGCTCCGGGGATTATTCAGACTGATATGATCGAGAACGCGCTGTTAGAGGGGGTACTGCCGGGGATTCCTTGGGGGCGGGCGGTAACGCCTGAGGAGGTTGCGGCGCTGGCGGTGTTTCTTCTTTCTGACGGGGCGTCTTACATTACCCGCCAAGTCATCTCGGTAAACGGCGGCCTCATCTAGCAGCCGAAGGGAGCGGCGATGGCGGTAGTGGCGCGGGGCGGGAAGCGTTAGCGGGGGGTTTGGGGGCAGCCGAAGGCTGTTTCAGCGGCCAGTTTGCGCTATGAGCCGCAAGACAGGAAGGGCAGGTAAAAAAGCCCTCCAAAAAGAAAAAAAGCGCCGCAGGCGCAAAAAGAAAGGCGCAGGCGCAAAAAGAGAAAGCGCAGGCGTGAAAGAGAGAGGCGCAGGCGTGAAAGAGAGAAGCGCAGGCGTGAAAGAGAAAGCGCAGGCGTAATAAAGAGAAAGGCGCCGGTGCGGGGGGTTTCCATGAAGAGGCGCGGTGTATGGGCTGTTTCCATGAAGGCGGGGGATTTTCTT
>JAITHF010000282.1 GCA_031280115.1 Spirochaetaceae bacterium
CGGCTTCCTGCGCTGCGCCCATGCGTTATCGAAGTCCGCTGAGGCGCATCCTTCAGGGTTGTGACTAAACGTGCAAACCCTATCGTAACAAGAAGCACGTGAATCCCCCGCAGGGGGCAGCCTGCGGCTGGGGGGTTGACTTGTTGGGGCAGGTTTAGTATTTTTTTATCATACCCTTGTTGTGATGGAATTATATGCCAGGTCCCGGCGGTGCCGGTACCCGGCAAAAGCCTCACCGGAAAGGGGCAATTCATACCACGACCGATTTATTCACCCATAGGAGAGAAGCCCTGTGCAGAAAAAGCGCCGCATAAAGCGCGGGAAATAAATCGGCAGCACAAAGAGGAGAATGAGCAAAATGGCGAAACAGCTATTGTTCAACGAAGACGCCCGCCGCAGATTACTCGCGGGGGTAGAGCAGATTTCAAAAGCCGTAAAAGTAACCCTGGGACCTAAAGGGCGGAATGTCCTCCTGGACAAAAAATTCGGGGCGCCTACGGTGACTAAAGACGGTGTTTCAGTCGCGAAAGAAGTGGAACTTGAAGACCCCTATGAAAATATGGGGGCCCAGCTTCTCAAAGAAGTGGCCACGAAAACAAACGATGTAGCAGGCGACGGAACCACCACTGCCACGGTACTTGCCTACTCCCTTATCAAAGAGGGGCTTAAATCAGTGGCCGCCGGCATGACCCCGATTGAACTTAAACGGGGCATTGATAAGGCGGTGGAAATCGCGGCGGCGGAGATTAAAAAGAACTCCACAGAAATCAAGGATAAAGAGGAGATCTCCCACGTCGCTTCGGTTTCCGCGAACAACGACAGCGAAATCGGCAAAACCATCGCGGACGCCATGGAAAAAGTCGGCAAAGACGGGGTCATCACGGTGGAAGAATCCAAGACCATGGATACGACTATCGAATTCGTGGAAGGTATGCAGTTCGACCGGGGATACATCTCAGGGTACTTTGTTACTGACCGCGATACCATGACCAGCGTCTACGAAGACGTGTACATCCTCATCCATGACAAAAAGATTTCTTCTATGAAGGATATGCTTCCTTTGTTGGAAAAAATCGCCCAAAGCGGCAAACCGCTCCTTATCATTGCCGAAGATGTTGACGGCGAGGCCCTCTCAACCCTGGTGGTAAACAGCATTAGAGGAATCCTTAAAACCTGCGCGGTCAAAGCCCCGGGCTTCGGGGACCGCCGCAAAGCCATGCTTGAAGACATCGCCATCCTGACCGGCGGGGAAGTCATCTCAGAAGAACTGGGGTTGAAACTGGAGAATTCCGATATATCCCAGCTCGGTAAAGCCAAGACCGTCAAGATAGATAAAGACAACACCACCATCATTAACGGCGGCGGCAAAGAAAAGGACATTAAAGACCGGATCGCCCAGATTAAAGCCCAGATCGAAGAGACCGCCTCCGATTACGACCGGGAGAAACTGCAAGAGCGGCTGGCAAAACTCGCAGGCGGCGTGGCGGTTATCAATGTGGGCGCCGCCACCGAAGTGGAACTTAAAGAGAAGAAACACCGTGTGGAAGACGCGCTTTCAGCAACCCGCGCGGCTATCGAAGAAGGCATCGTGCCCGGCGGGGAAATCGCCCTTATTCAGGCGGCTATTGCCCTTGAAAAAAATATGCCCGCCGGCCTTACCGACGACGAGAAAGTGGGCTTCAAGATTGTAAAGCGCGCCCTTGAGGAGCCTATCCGCCAGATCGCGGAAAACGCCGGCCTTGACGGCGCGGTGATTGCCGACAAAGCGAAGAACGAAAAGAGCGGCGTGGGCTTTGACGCGGCGAAACTGGAATGGGTTGACATGGTGAAAGCCGGTATTATCGATCCTGCGAAAGTAACCCGTTCAGCCCTCCAGAACGCGGCGTCCATCGCCAGCCTCCTTCTTACGACCGAATGCGCGGTTACTGACATACCGGAAAAGAAAGAAGCGCCCCCTATGGGCGGCGGTATGGGCGGTATGGATTACTAGCCGGCAAGCCGGACGGTTTTAAGACCGCGCCATGAACACAGGGCCGCTTTTCCAGCGGCCCTTTTTATTCCCGAAACCCCCCTCCCGCCGCCGCGGGCCAAAAACAAACGCCCCCGCACAAACGGGGGCGCCGTGTTCTTGAGAAAAAGAGCGGTTACGCAACAGAGATGCCGAAGCTCGTGGCCAGGGCTTTTAAGCCGCCCTGATAGCCCATGCCTATCGCGTTAAACCGCCATTCGGCGCCGCTGCGGTAAAGCTCGGCCACCACCAGGGCGGTTTCTACGGAAAAGTCCTCCCCCAGATCGAACCGCAAAAGCTCTGTTTGCTTCGCCTCGTCGAAGACCCGGATGTAGGCGTTGCTCACCTGCCCGAAGTTCTGCCGCCGGCTTTCGGCTTCATAGATAGTTACAGTAAAAGCGATCCGGTGGATGTCCTGGGGCACCAGAGAAAGGTCTACTTTTACCTGCTCGTCGTCCCCGTCGCCTATGCCTGTACGGTTGTCCCCCTGATGAACCACGGCGCCGCTCTGGTGCTTGAGGCTGCCGTAAAACACGAAATCCTTCTCGCTTCCCGCTTTTCCCGCCTGATTGAGCAGGAACGCCGAGGAGTCAAGGTCAAAGTCCGCGCCGCCGTCATATTTCTTGGTGTCCCAGCCCAATCCTATCAAGAGCTTGGTGAGCCCCGGATTGTCTTTAGTTAAATCTACTTTTTGTCCTTTCTGAAGACTTATAGCCATCGTGCGTTCTCCTTAGCGGTAACTGTACTCTGTTCAGGCTTTTCCTGTCAATTCGCCGGAGCAGGGGCGGAGCAGCCGGCGGATTTCCTCTAAGGACACGCCCTCGCGGTTTTCCCGCCGCTCCAGGTCCCGCAGGGTAAGCGGGTCTTCAAGAGGGGATTCTCCCGGAATAATCAGCCATTTCACGCCTTTTTTTTCGGCCAGGGCGCACTGTTTGGAGAGCTTTCCCTTTTCAAGAAACACCTCGCAGGGTATCCCCGCGTCCCTGAGGGAGCGGGCCAGAACCTGACAGCGCCCGGCGTCTTCTTCTTTGATGCAGGCCACCGCGGCCTCTGAGTACGAGGGGCGGGCGTCCAGTTTCCCCAGCGCCTCAAGCGCCGCGATAAGCCGGTCAAGCCCTATGGAGGATCCCACCCCGCAGACAGCCTCTTTCGAGTAGAGCCCGGCAAGGTTATCATAGCGCCCGCCGGAGCACACCGAGCCTATATCGGGAAGGCCGGTGAGAAAGGTTTCGTATACCACGCCGGTATAATAATCAAGCCCCCGGGTAATTGACGGGTCAAGGGCGAAGGAGCCGGCTATGCCGTTTTCCACCATGAAGGCCCTCAAGTCTGAGAGGCGGCGGGATTCAGGGGATTCGCCGCCGCTTGCGCGGGTAATCTCCGCAAGGGTTTCCTCAAAACTGCCGCGGTTCTGGATGAATGCAAGAATTTCATCGGCCCGGGAGCCTCCTGCGATGGACGAGAGGGCACTGCGGGTCTCTTCGGCGCCGGCTTTTCCCAGCTTATCCACCGCCCGCAGGATTTTCGCGGACCTATCGGGCAGTCCCAGGCAATCAAGGAACCGGTTGAACAGCCCCCGGTGGTTAATTTTGATAATAAGGTCCCCGGCGCCTGCCGCAGTGAGGGCATGGCGTATCATAAGCAGTATTTCAAAGTCCGCGGCGGCGCCGGCGCTGCCGACAATGTCGAAGTCGCATTGGGTGAACTCCCGATACCTGCCCCGCTGGGTATTTTCCCCCCGCCATACCTTCGCAATATGATAGCGCTTAAAGGGCAGGGGCAGGCCGGCGCGGTGTTCGGCGATGAAGCGGGCGAAGGGCACGGTAAGGTCGAAGCGGAGCGCCACATCCCGGTCCCCGTGGTCTTTGAAGCGGTATATCTGTTTTTCCGTTTCCCCGCCGCCTTTACCCAGCAGGATTTCCGCGTATTCCAGCGCCGGCGTGTCAATCGGCACAAACCCGTAGAGGCGGAAGCAGCGTTCTATGGTTTCAATAAGGGCGCGGCGGGGGATTTCCGAGGCGGGAAGGAAGTCCCGGAAGCCTTTTAAGATCTTAGGTTCAATAAATGATGCAGCCATGAGGCCAGTATAAACCGCCGGCCCCATAAAAAACAAGCCGCGGCATGAAACAGGCGGCCCGGAGGCGGCTCCTTCCCGTTCTTGATTGCCGGCTTTTTACGGGTTGTGCTTAAAGACAGTCAGGCGATGCAGGGGAATACTCATTATTTTATGTTTTCCATTTCTTATATTTATATAAGATCATTCCGTCCATATTTATTTCTTCAGATTTTTTCCATCCGTTTTTATTATAAAAATTATTTGC
>JAITHF010000047.1 GCA_031280115.1 Spirochaetaceae bacterium
CCGCGCCGCAGGATCGTATTGCCGCGCCGCAGGATCGTATTGCCGCGCCGCAGGATTATTCGTGCGCGGCATGGTTTTTTACGGCGCTTTCGCGCCTTTTTTAAGAGATGTGGAGGGTCCTAGACCCTCCACACCACCCATAAAGGCTTCCTGCCTCGCGCCCTTCCGCCTGCGAATTCCGCTGAGGCGCCGCTTCATGCGATCCCTGCACTTCAAACCCGGCCTGCCGTAAACAGCCGCAGGCTGCGCAGGGGGTTGGAGGGGGAAGGGATTTAGGGTATGATAGGAAAATGCACTACTTGGAACTTCCGGTATATAAACATAAGGAACGTATACTCTCGGCGCTTGAAACCAATCAGGTGGTGGTGGTGGAAAGCCCCACCGGATCGGGAAAAACAACCCAGCTGCCGGTAATCCTCCACAACGCGGGCTACGGGGAACAGGGCGTTATCGGCGTAACCCAGCCCCGGCGTATCGCCGCAGTATCGGTGAGCGAGTTCATCGCCCGCCAGACCGGCACCGCCCTTCCCGGCCTTGTCGGGTTCAAAATGCGCTTTGAAGACAAGACCGAAAGCCGTACTAAAATCAAAATTATGACCGACGGCATCCTCCTTCAGGAAATGAAACTTGACCCGTACCTTTCAAAATACTGCTGTATCGTCGTGGACGAAGCCCATGAACGGAGCCTTACTATCGACTTTATCCTCGGGCTCTTAAAACGGGTCCTCGAAGTCAGGCGGGAGTTTAAGGTCGTCGTCTCTTCCGCCACCATTAACGCCCAGGTCTTCTCCGCCTATTTCGGGGACTGCCCGATTGTCAAAATCGAGGCGGTCACGTATCCGGTCGCGGTCGTCTATGACCCGCCTGCGCCGCCGGCCCCCGCCCCTTTGGGGCGCGCGGAAAAAGAAATCCCCCTTGAAGCTCTTATCGCCAAGATACAGGCCATTGTGGAACAGACGGTGCAGGAAAACCCCGGCGGGGGCATCCTCATCTTCCTGCCCGGGGAAAAAGCGATTAAAGAATGTATCGCCTGCCTGGGCCGGTGCGGGGCGGCGGCATCCCTGCACCTCATCCCCCTGTACGGCAGGCTTGGCAAAGACGAGCAGGAACGGGTGTTTGAAAGCCCCCCTTACGGGAAGGTGAAGGTCGTGGTTTCCACGAATATCGCCGAAACATCCGTTACGATTGACGGCATTACCACGGTTATTGATTCAGGGCTTGCAAAGCTCAATTATTATAACCCCCGCACCTTTACCTCAAGCCTCGTGGAAAGCCCCGTCTCGAAAGCCTCCGCAAACCAGCGCAAAGGGCGGGCCGGGCGCACGGCGAGCGGCGCCTGCTACCGGCTGTACAGCAGGCAGGACTTTGAAAGCCGCGCGCTCTTTACCACTGAGGAGATTTACCGCACCGACCTTTCTGAAGTGGTCCTGCGTATGGCGGACCTGGGGCTTACGGCGTTTGAGGAGTTTGATTTCATTGCGCCTCCCAGCAGGGAGGGGCTTCTTGCGGCGGTTGAAACCTTGAAGGCCCTTGACGCGCTTGAGCGGGACCGGACGATCTCCAAAATAGGGAAACTTATGACCGAATTTCCCCTGTCCCCGCGGGAATCCCGCATTATTGTGGAAGCCATGCTGAACTATCCCCAGGTGCTTGAGGAGACGCTGACTGCCGTGGCCTTTCTGTCAACCCAGAGCCCTTACATCCTGCCTCCGGGGGAAGAGATGGACGCCCGCATGGCGCACCACACGTTCCGCGACCCCCAAGGGGACTTCCTCTCGTATATAAAGCTCTACCGCGCCTATAAGGACGCGAAGCATAAGGGGCTGTTCTGCCAGAAAAACTATCTTGACGAGCGGGCTATGGCGGAGATTGTAAACGTCGTGTTCCAACTGGGGGAGATTATCTCAGGTATGCAGGTGCCCATACTTTCAGGGGGCGGCGCGGAGGATTATTTGTGCGCCATAGCGCGGGGGCTCATCCAGTTTGTCTGCGTGCGGGAAGGGCGGGAGTACCGGAGCCTTACGGCGGACCGGATTATCATCCACCCCGGCTCGGTGATGTTCAAGATGGACCCGCGCTATATCGTGGCCGGGGAAATCATCAAAACAACCAGAATGTACGCCATGTCCGTGTCCCCCCTTTCCAAACAGTCCCTCAATAAGATTAAGGAGAACCTGCTTGGGGACCTTGAAGGGGCGCCGTCGAAAGAGGGCCGGCTCAAGCGGGCGCAGGAGGGCGGGAACGCGCTCCGTCTTGGGGGGGAAGCTTTTGAAATTACGACGGTTAAGGGAAAGGAAGTGGCTGTCCTGCCCTGGGAGCGGCTTTCCCGGGTAAAGGACGCGCTGTGCGGCGGGGTGGGCAGGGAAGAGCGTCCGAAACTGCGGGGCACTATCGTCTATAAGTCCGAGTACAAACTCCTTGAAGGGGAAAAACTGGGGTTTATCCTTTCTCTGGCGCCGTTCCTTAACCTTGACGGGGCGCTGGAGAAGCAGTGGTCGAAGAAAACCCGCTTTAACATACAAGAGGGGCTCTGGGATCTTTTAGGCTCCCTGCCGCTGGCGCTTACTCCGGGGCTCTGGAAGGCCGGGCGGAAAACCCTGGGGTTTCTGGCGCTTATCACCGACGGCGGCGGGAACTACTGGTTTACCTGTTCCAAAGGGTTTCACGCGAGCCTTAACGAGAGCCTGTCCAGCGTGGAGACGCTGATGGACGAGCTGGGGGATCAGGCGGATCAAGATGTCAAGCACATTGTCAACCAGACCTACCGCCGCCTTTCCTCCTACCTCTTCTAGCTGCCCCCTGCGGGCAGCCGGAGGCTGTTTACGGCAGGCCGGGTTTGAAGTGCAGGGTTTCCTTGAAGCGGCGCCTCAGCGGAATTCGAGAGCGCACGGGCGCAGCGCAGGAAGCCTTAGTGGGTGGCGTGGAGGGCAGCCGAAGGCTGTTCCCTTACGGGAAGTTCGCAAAAGAATACGCAAAACATGAAGCGCCGGCAGCCGGAGGCTGTTTCAGCAGTCATAGTTTGCACTATGAGCCGCAAACCATGAAGCGCCGGCAGCCAAAGGCTGTTTCAGCAGTCATAGTTTGCACTATGAGCCGCAAACCATGAAGCGCCGGTAAAAAAGCCCTCCACATCTCTTCAAAGAGGCGCGAAAGCGCCTGCTTAATTTTTTCGCGGCCTTAACTTGAGCGCGCATGCGGGAAGTTTATTACGAATATACTCATCAATTTTTTTCTTGTTCTTTTGAAAAAACATTCCCGCCGCGATTAACAAAACGCCTATTGCGGTAAGCGCCAGAGGAAAAAGCGCCGAACCGCTGAAAAACTCCCATGACAGCCTTCCTAAAAATTCAGTTAATCCTATTGCCCCGAAAACCAAAAACACATTCCGGTTTATAAATACTGAGAAAAATATTAAAAATACGTTTATAGCCCCCAGAATAATAAACTTGGGAAGATTATCATTATGAAATACCGATAATCCTGATACAAGGGTTATGAGTCCGAAAAGGTAGAGCCAAAATGAATAATCTTTTTTTGATTTTATATCCGCGAAATAGCCAACGCCTATCATCAATATCCCAAAAATATCAGAAATTACCGCCCTTTCTGTCCAGGTGATTTCTGTTTCTTTATATATTACCGGCACAATGTCCATAGAGAAAAACCATAGGGCCCCGGCAATTAAAAACACATGAAATGGAAATTTTGTTTTGATAAAAATCGGCAGGGCGGCGCAAATAGTACCTAATTCAAGCAGTATCCATTTGCCTTTTACCCATACATAATAATCATGATAATCCCATTCTTGGGGCCAGAAATTAAAAAGCCTTAATAATGAAAAAATAAAAAGCGGGGCTGCCGCTATGGGTATAGCTAATAACAGCCCTCCGGGGGTTTCCATTTTCTTTTTGAAAAATACAAAACAACCAACAAACAAAAACACCAAAAAATAGAGCGCCGAGAAAACCGTTATGGCCCCAGGGCCGAATTTTTTCCAGTTGTCTATCATTAACCATGTCAGCGCGGAGATAATAAGCAAGCCGCCGCCATAATATAAAACCTTTTGTAATTTTGTAACGTGATTGCTGCTGTTTTGAATATAGTCTCTGAATTTTTTAACCTGATCCTCGGTAAAGATACCAATTTCCACGGCTTTTTTCACTTGTTCATCGGTATATTTCATAAAAATCATCCATTCAATACCTATTGATAATACTATTCTAAAATAATTTTTTTTAAAACGTCAAGCAGGCATTTCGCATAAACGTTCCCGCTGGTTTACGGCGTTTGGGCGGGCATAAGAAGGTGCGCCTCACCGCGCTTTGATAACCCACGGGCGCGAGACAGGAAGCACTAGTGGGGGGTTTGGGGGCAGCCGGAGGCTGTTCTCTTACGCGGAGTTCGCAAAAGAATACGCAAACCATGAAGCGCCGGCAGCCGGAGGCTGTTCCCTTACGCGGAGTTCGCAAAAGAATACGCGAAACATGAAGCGCCGCTAAAAAAGCCCCCATAAACTCTTCAACGAGGCGCGGAGCGCCGATAAAAAAAACCAAAATTCTCTATAGGGTAAAGAATTACAGCCCCCGGACAGGGGCTCCTGTATCATGCGGGGCTTCGCCCCTTTGTCGTGCGGGGGCTCCCCCGCGCCTCGCGGGGGCGCCCCTTTGTTGTGCGGGGGCGCCCCTGTGCCTCGCGGGGGCGCCCCTTTGTCGTGCGGATACCTCCCCGCGTTGCGCGGATACCTCCTCGCGCCGTGCGGATACATCCCCGCGCTCTTCCGCCTGCGAAGTCCGCTGAGGCGTTACATCATGCAAGCACTGCACCGGAAACCCGGCCTGCCGTACCTTGAGTCACTGAAGCACCCGCAGGGTGTTCGGTTATGAGCG
>JAITHF010000115.1 GCA_031280115.1 Spirochaetaceae bacterium
CCTTCCGCCTGCGGTTCCGGCAGGCGTTTTCTTGGCGCCAAGGAAACTTATCTTGGTGCCAAGGAACTCTTTCTTGGCGCCAAGGAACTCTTTCTTGGCGCCAAGGAAACTTATCTTGGATACAAAATAAACTATCCTGTCCCCATATAAATCATTATTTTATAACGAATTATTGGCGCTTCGCGCCTCTTGAAGAGAATTTGGAGGGTTTTTTACATACGCTTCATGCTTCGCGGCTCATAGTGCAAACTACGGCTGCTGAAACAGCCGGAGGCTGCCCCCAAACCCCCAACTAACGGCTTCCTGCTTCGCGCCCGTGCGCTCTCAAAGCGCGGTGAGGCGCCGCTTGAGGGTTGTGACTAAACCCACAAACCCTCTCACCGCAGGAAGCACGTGAATCCCCCGCAGGGGGCGCCGCAGGAAGCACCTGAATCCCCCGCAGGGGGCTTCCTGCGCTGCGCCCGTGCGTTATCAAAGCGCGGTGAGGCGCCGCTTCTGGGTTGTGACTAAACTTACGAACCCTATCACCGCAGGAAGCACGTGAATCCCCCGCAGGGGGCGCAGGGGGCGCCGCAGGAAGCACTTGAAACCCCCGCAGGGGGTGCCGATATATATGAATATGAATGCCCTATCCGTATTATATGGAGGCGGCCTGAGCGAGGCGGCCTATGAACCTGTCTTTGCCGGAAAAAGCGCCTTGTCTCTTGCGCTCAAACAAGGAGGCGCGTTCCCGCATACCCGCAAAATAATCCTGCTGCTCAAAGAAGAAAATCCCGCATATAAACCGGAATATACGGGAATTCAGGTGGTGCAATCCCCCTGCTGGACAAAAAAGAGCCTCCTTGAGACCCTGGCCGGACTCTCAAGCGGGTTTGACCTTATCTATTTCGCCTGGGCCGACTGCCCCTTTCTTGACCCGGCCCTGGCCGAAACCGTCGCAAAACGGCACCTCAAGTATGCCGCGGACTACGCCTACGCTGACGGCTGGCCCTACGGCCTTGCGCCGGAAACCCTGTCCCCGGCCCTGGCCGCCACGCTGGCCGGTATCGCCAAAGACGACCTGGGACCGGTTGAACGGGACGCGCTCTTCTCGGTCATCCAGAAAGACATCAACGCCTTTGACATCGAAACCGCCATCGCGCCTGTGGACCTGCGGGGGCGCAGGCTGAGCCTTGCATCCGATTCCAAGCGGAACCTCCTCCTGCTCTCCCGCTTCGCCCACGCAGGCGTTTCCGGCGCCGCCTCAGTACAGGCGCTTATCGAGGAAAAGCCCGCCCTCCTGCGGACCCTCCCCAATTTTTATGCCGTACAAGCCGCCGGCCCCTGCCCCCAGGCCTGCGCGCTCTGCCCGTACCCGCGATATGCGCCGGAGGGCGCGGCCTTTCTTGACCCCGGCAGGTTTGACGCGCTTTTGGATACTATTACCGCCTTTTCCCATGACGGGGTGGTTGACCTTTCCCTGTGGGGGGAACTGAGCCTCCACCCTGAGAAAGAGCGCCTTATCGAAAGCGTCCTTTCCCGCCCGTCCCTGTCCCTCATCATTGAAACATCCGGTATCGGGTGGAAAACAGGGGAGCTTGAGGAACTTGCCCGGAAAGCCGCCGGATACCCGGCGCGGGAAAACCGGCAGGCGCCCCTGTCGTGGATCGTCTCGCTTGACACCCAAGACCCAAAGCGCTACAGGGAACTGCGGGGGCCCGGGTACGCCCAGGCTCAGGAGGCCGCCGCGGCCCTGGCCCGGCTCTTTCCCCAAGACGCCTATATGCAGGCAGTGCGGGTCAAAGGCGCTGAAGACGACATCGAGCTTTTTTACCGGTTCTGGAAAGACGCGGGGGCCCAGGTGATTATCCAGAAATACGACGGTTTCCACGGTTTGCTGCCGGACCTCCGGGCCGCGGACCTGTCCCCTATAAAGCGCCTTCCCTGCTGGCACCTCCAGCGGGATATGCCGGTGCTTCTTGACGGGGCCGTGCCTGCGTGCCGTGAAGACCTTGAACGCGCCATGCTATTGGGAAACGCCTTCTCCGAGCCCCTTGAGGCCGTTTGGGAACGGGGGGCGGCGCTGTATCAGGAACACTGCAATCAGGAATACGCAGGTATCTGCGCGGGATGCGATGAATACTATACCTACAACTTTTAATCACGCCATGCCCTCCTATACTGCCGTGGGCGGCAACGAGCGGGGGGCGTCAACCGGGCTCTCGGCGGTGGTGCTGAGCCGGGGGGGGCGCTGCTCCCGGCGCGCGCTGTTTCAGGAACTCAGCAAGGTGGGCTTTGATTATATTATCAGTATGGAAGGCCCTCAGGAGCGCTACGACCTGGAGGAGCTTTCCAGCAGGTTCCCGCAGGCGCGCTTTATCCTTCTTAAAGAGCCGGTAAGCCTTGGGGAACAGATAAATCTGGGCGCCTCAGAGATCTCAAGCCCGCTTTTCTTTGTGTTCTGGAACGACCTGCGTATCCTCTCCAGCGGCGGCGCCTCCCGCATGGCGGAGCGGCTTTTTCTGGGGCAGGAGGACCGGGGAGAGGGGCAGAAGACCATGTATAAGCGGCTCTGTACGGTGCCGCTGATCCAACACTCCCATTTTGAGACCCTGCCCACGATTACCGCGCCGGCCATGTTCAAGCGCAGCGTCAAGACCTTGCGCTTTACCCCCGTGCGGGAAGGGCAGGACAGCCTCTATCCCTTTGACGGGGTGGGCATCTATGACCGCACCCGTTTTATACGGCTGGGCGGGTTTGACGGCACCCTTAAAAGCGCCTATTGGCAGCTTATGGACTTCGGCTTCCGGGCCTGTCTCTGGGGGGAACAGATAGGGGCTACCCAGATGGTGCGCCTGTCCTATGACGGGGAGACCCCGCCTGAAGACAGCACGGCTGACGAAAGCTGCCTGCGGTTCTATCTCAAGAACCTTGCGCCGGTCTTTAAGGGGGATTACGCCTACATCCCGCTGCGGCGCTTCCCCGCCTATTTCTGGCGGGCAGGCAAGGGGCTTTTCCCGGCGCTTGATGATTTTGCCAAGGGGCGGCGCTGGGTGCGAACCAACCGCTTCCGGTTCCGCACTGACGCGCGGGCAATTACCGAGCTTTGGGGCAGCGGGGAGCTTGCATACCACAGGCCGCGCCTTTCTTTGGCGCCTGCGCCTCCGGCTCCGCCGCCGCTGCCGCCGGCGGAAGAGGCGGACGCGCAGGAAATACCGGACGCGCCTCGTACACCGGCGGAAGAGGCGGACGCGCAGGAAGCGCCGGACGCGGCAGCAGTACGGGCCGCGCCTCCCGCGCAGGAAGACCCGGACCGGCAGGCATAAAGAGAAAAGGTGAAAGAGGGGGAAACGCATGAAGAATAAAGAACTAAGGGGAAAGCCGTGACCGGCGTGGTGCTGCAAGCGCGGCTTGACTCAAGAAGGCTCCCGCTCAAGGCGCTCCTCCCCTTAGGCGGGGAGCCGCTTATTCTGCGGGTTATGCGCGCGCTCAAGACCGTGCCGTGGGAGCGCCATATTCTCGCCTGCCCTGAGGACTCCCTTGAGGCGTTCGCGCCGCTGGCAGACCGGGCGGGCTTCGCCCTCTTTGGGGGCGCCAAAGAGGACGTGCTGTCCCGCTACTGCGGGGCGATCCGGCATTTCGGCCTTGAACGGGTCATACGCGCCACCGGGGACAACCCCTTTGTGTTTGCTGACGCCGCAGCCGCCCTGGATCGCGAGCACCAAGCAGGGGGCGCTTGCTACGCGGCCTACGCGGGCCTGCCCCACGGCGCCGGCGTGGAGGTCCTGGCGGCGGCGGCGCTCCTCAAGGCTGAGGCTGAAGCCGAAAGCCCTGCCGAGCGGGAGCACGTGTGCCCCTATCTTTACGGCAATCCTGACCGGTTCCTGCTCCACCGCCCCCTTGCGCCCCGCAGATGGCAGGGGCCCTCCCTGCGGATAACCGTTGATACCCAGGAGGATTACCGCAAGGCAGTCCTGCTCCATGAGGGCATCGCAGGGTCAGAGCGCCCCTTTGCGGGGGAAACGGTCATTGCCGCGTACCGCCGCCTTTTCCTCCAAGACCTATGGGCATGACGTTTCTGGTGGTCCCTACCCTTGAAAAAGCCCACGGCACCGGCCACCTCCTGCGCTCCTTTGAGCTTGCCCGGTCCTTGCGGGCCCTGGGCGCTGAGGCGTATCTGCGGGCCGGCGCCGGCGAAACGCACCCGCTTATTTTGCAGGACCCCTCACTGCTGGACTTGGCGGTACAAGACGGGCATCTGCGGCAATGGGACTGCATCATCCTTGACCGGTTCCGCACCCCTCCGGACGAGTTTGCCCGGTGGTCGGCGCTGGGGCCGGTTATCGGCATTGACGAAGGGGGCCCTTGCAGGCAGGACTTCCCGTTTCTCATTGACCTCCTCCCGCCGCTCCCGGGCGCTTCGCCGGCGAATATGCTCTGCCCAAGCCTCCTCAGGCTCCCGCGGCACCGGCGGCAGTCGTTTTACAGCGCTAGG
>JAITHF010000248.1 GCA_031280115.1 Spirochaetaceae bacterium
TGCTCACGGACATCCAGAAAATTGCATTGGGCCTGGAACAGGTTAATTCCGCCATTACCGCGGTGCAAGGCATAAGCCTTAAAAACAAGGACAGTATTGACGTGCTTACCCGCGAAGTGCGGCGGTTTAAAGTGTAGGCGCCGCACCCGAAGCCTTTATGGGGGGTTTGGGGGGTCTATGACCCCCCATAATGAGTTTTTGGGGGTTTTTTTACCGGCGCTTCATGGTTTGCGTATTCTTTTGCGAACTTCCCGTAAGGGAACAGCCTTTGGCTGCCGGCGCTTCATGGTTTGCGTATTCTTTTGCGAACTTCCCGTAAGGGAACAGCCTTTGGCTGCCGGCGCTTCATGTTTCGCGGATCATAGTGCAAACGACGGCTGCTGAAACAGCCGGAGGCTGCCGGCGCTTCATGGTTTGCGGCTCATAGTGCAAACGACGGCTGCTGAAACAGCCGGAGGCTGCCCCCAAACCCCCCGCTAAAGGCTTCCTGCGCTGCGCCCTTTCGCCTGCGACGTCCGCTGAGGCGCCGCTTCTGGGTTGTGACTAAACCCCCAAACCCTATCGCCGCAGGAAGCATCGGAAACAGCCTGCGGCTGCCCGCAGGGGGTTGACAGGGGGGGATTTTGGCATATTTTTAGTATATGTCAGAAGAACTTAAAGTATTGCTTGTGCAGGTTATTACCTCTTGGCAGGTAATCGCCGTTACGGTAGCGCTGATCTTGTATATAGGTATGGTCCGGTATGTAACGCAGTACGACCCTATGGCGCGGGTGCATAATATACCGCGGCCCAAGCCGCCTAAGCCGAAAAAAGAAAAGAAGCCGCCCGCTCCCGCAGCCGCTGATGATGATGGCCTTGAGGACGCGGAGAGCGCGTAAACCGCTACTCAGCGTGCAGGAGGGCGTTGAGGATTGCCGCGGCTATGGCGCTCCCGCCTTTTCTCCCCAAAGCTATGACGCAGGGAAGCGGCAGGTCCATACAGCGCTCCTTGGATTCTTCCACGTTGACAAAGCCCACCGGCGCGGCTATGACCATGCCCGGGGTGAACCGCCCCTCATCATACAGTTCGCGCATCCGCATAAGCGCCGTAGGCGCGTTGCCCACCGCGAAAATAAGCGGCCCCGGAAGCTGCGCCGCCTTATCCACCGCGGCCCGGGCCCGGGTGGTTCCGTCAACACCCGCCCTGCCGGCCACGTCCGGGTCGGCGATAAAGCACCGCGCCTCCCCGCCGTACTGCGCCAGACTCCGCTTGCTGACCCCTGCAAGAGCCATCTTGGTATCTGTAACCACCCAGGCGCCGGCGCGAAGGAGGTCCCGCCCGGCCTGCGCCGCGCCCCGGGTAAACACCAGATTTTTCCGGTAGTCAAAATCCGCGCTGGTATGAATAACCCGTATGAGAACCGCTTCTTCAAGGGCGGAACGCTTTATCTCCCCGCCCTGTTGTCCGCCGCAGAGGCGGGCAAGCTCTTCGCGTATTATCTCAAAACTGCGCTTTTCTATTTCGTGGGGTGCGCTGTAGGTCATTTCTCAATTCCAATCCGCGCCTGTATCCCCTTGTCAAAGGGATGTTTCACTTTCTGTATGTCCGAGATGTAATCCGCCGCTTCCATAAGCCACGCCCCCGGGCGCCTTCCTGTGATCACCACCTCGATATCAGGGTTCCGGTCTTCCAAAAGAGAGCGCAGCCGCCGCTCCTCGAACATTCCCGCGTTTACCGCGTCAAGCACCTCGTCAAGCACCAGAAGATCCACCGGCTCTTCCCGGAGAGCCGTGTCAATCCGTCCTGCAATCCGCTCCTGCTCCTCCCGGCACGCGGCTTTGGCGGCCTCGTCCATCTCGTTGGTAAAGCCGAACCGCCGGTTTGAGCGGATAACCATCACCCCCAGCTTCTCAAGGGACCCGATCTCGCCTGTGGCGCCGCTTTTCAAAAACTGGGCGAACACCACCGCCTTGTCCCGCCCTCTGGCCCTCGCGCACAAGCCCACAGCCGCGGTGGTTTTCCCTTTGCCGCCGCCGGTATACACATGAATTAGTCCTGCCATTTATGCTCCTTCCTCAAGAACCGCGTAGATTTTCCCCATGTCTACATGGGAACGAAAACCCTCCGCAAGATTATCGTACTGTGTTTCTTTATAGGTATGAAAACTTATAAGTTCCTCTTTGTGCGGGCATAACGCGCCTTTCGCTTCTTGCAGCGCCTTAAAGAGCGCCGGGCCCTCAAGGTCAAAGATGCCGTGAATATAGGTGCCGTACACGTTATTTTTAAACGCGCCGTCAGGTTTGCCGTTAGTGTACGCCAAAGGGGGGGCGCCGGCAGCGCGGGTGGCCCCCATGTGTACCTCGTAGCCCGCGACGGCCTTGCCGGACAGGGGCGCAAGAACCCCGCCAAGGGGCGCGAAAACCCCCTCGGCGCTGGTGCGGGTCTTTTCTTTCGTGAAGACCGTCTCGGCGTCCAAAAGCCCCAGCCCCGCCATAGTGCCGCCGTGCTCCACTTCATAGGGGTCGGCGAGGCTTTTCCCCAGCATTTGATAGCCCCCGCAGATGCCGAACACCGGCGTCCCCCCCTGGTGGAGGGCCTTAATCGGCGTTTCAAAGCCCTGTTCCCGCAGCCACAGGAGGTCGGCCATGGTGTTCTTGGTGCCGGGGATAACAAGGAGATCCGGCGCCCCCATACGAGCGGTATGATCCACATACCGGACACCGGCGCCGGGGATGCGGCTCAAGGCGTTAAAATCAGTGAAATTCGCGATATGGGGCAGGCGGATAACCGCAATATCCACCACAGAGGCGCCCTGGGCGCCGCTCTTAAACCGCTCGCTGAGGCTGTCTTCGTCATCAATATCAACAGGCAAATAGGGAATCACCCCTAAAACCGGCGCGCCGGTCAGTTCCTCGATCTGGCGCAGCCCGGGCTCAAGGAGCGCGATGTTTCCGCGAAACTTGTTGATAAGGAGCCCTTTGACAAAGCGCCGCTCTTCCGGCGTGAAAAGGAGGAGCGTGCCGGCGATAGACGCGAAGACCCCGCCGCGGTCAATGTCCCCCACAAGAAGCACCGGAGACGCCGCAAGGCGGGCCATGTACATATTAACAATGTCGTTTTCCCGCAGGTTGATTTCCGCCGGGCTCCCTGCGCCTTCAAGCACGAGTATATCAAAGTCCGCGCTGAGTCTTTCAAAGGACTCCTGTATTTTAGGCGCCAAGGTCTGTTTGTATGCGTAATAATCCGCTGCCGAAAGGTTGTGAAAGACCTCTCCTTGGACAATGACTTGGGCTTTGGTATCGCTTGTGGGCTTGAGGAGGACCGGGTTCATATCAATGCGCGGCTCAATGCCCGCGGCTTCTGCTTGGACGACCTGGGCCCTGCCCATTTCAAGCCCTTCTTTGGTGATATAAGAGTTAAGCGCCATGTTTTGGGATTTGAACGGCGCCACGCGGTATCCATCCTGTCTGAAAATCCTGCACAGCGCCGCGACAACGAGGCTTTTACCCA
>JAITHF010000035.1 GCA_031280115.1 Spirochaetaceae bacterium
ATCGAAACCAATATACAGCAATTTTTCCGGTTCATCATCTATCTGAAGCACCTCAATTGCGTGGGATATAACGTATAAAATATCCTCATCGCTTATACCGTGTTTCCGTGCGGAATCAATGATTGTAATCCCCATATACACATTTTATATGAGGCCAGTGAGCATTTTCAAGGGTCCCTTGTTCCCTCTTCTTTCCGCTCTGGATTTGTCGGTCCTGTGGGACGCCTGGCTTGACCTAACGGTTTCCGAAGAAGATTACGCCTTGGAAGCGATAGAAAGGGCTGGAAATTAAAACCAAAAGAAAAAACGCTTTTCGACGGGGCATAACCTCCCTGCGAAGCGTATGGGCCCGGCGCAGGGGGCGCTCTTTGAAACCCCCCGCAGGGGGCCGCAGAGGGTTAGTTAAAAAAAATCTTCTTTTGAATAAAGCGGGCGGAGGTGATTTCCACGGTTTCATTGACCGTAACCGTAAAGCTGAACTCATTTTTCCCAAAAGGTATCGCGTTGGCGGCGCCCAGGGGAATGGCGAGGGGATACACAAAATCCTCAGAGTCGCAGACCGCAAGGTAGTGGTTATCAATAAGGTCGCTGAAATAGAGCCGTACCTCCGGCGGGCTTTGGTTGTCCAGGATAAATGCGGCTGTGTAGTGTTTCAGGCTGTCTTGCACCTCGTATTTCAGAGACAACGGGGAGATGTGGAGGTTTGCAAGCTGGCGCAGCCTGTTTTCGTCCCAGCTTTTCTCGAAGTTTTGGACCGTCAGGGCCAGGGATTTGCCGGCAATCTCCGCTGGAAGGCGGGTGCCTATATCCAGTATGGTCTCTTTGTTTTTATAGATAAAGGTTACGATAAGCGCGGTATTTACCGCCGCAAGCGCCGCCCAGACGATAACCGACGGGATAAACACGGCGAAACTCTTTTTCTTCGGCCCCTCGTTCTTGTTGGCCCCGTGATAAATCATGCCGGCGCACGAACCTATAACCACGAAGAACAGTATCCCGTCCGCCACGGCAATAGCGATAATAACTGCAAGCATAACCCTGCCTCCTTTGCGATAGACTATCACCTTTATAGCAAGCGGCAGGGAGGCTGTCAAGGCTGCCCTTCGCGCCTATTGGCGCAGGCTTCCCGCCGGTTCCCGCTGTTTTCGGCTTTTTTGAGGTTGAAAACCGCAAGGTACGTGAGGGGGGTCATAAGCGCTTCGATGAGGCATTTAACGAGGTAGTTGGTACACACAAGGGAGGCAAAGAGTTCCCAAGGGAACACGCCGGCGACGGAGGCGGCTAAAACAAACATGAGGCTGTCAAGGAGTTCCCCTGCAAGGGTGCTTCCGATGGTGCGCGCCCAGAGGAAGCGTCCGCGGGTCAGCTTTTTCATCCAAACAAGCACCGCCGCGTTGGAGAACTCGCCGGCAAGGTACCCGATGAGGCTTGCCAGCATAATGCCCCCGGAGCTTACGCCCCCCAGAACGGCGCGGTACGCGGCGGCGCCGCCGTCTTTTTCCCACAGCGCCTCAGCAGGGAGGGCGCCTAAGGCAAAAAAGACCAGCGCCGTGAGGGCAAGCGCCGCGAAACCTGTCAAGATGACCCGCCGGGAAGCGCGGAAGCCGTATACTTCGGTGAAAATGTCCCCCAGCACATAGGACAGGGGAAACACCAGAGTCCCCCCGTCAAAACAAAGGGGCAGCCCCAAGAGGGAAACCCCCAGGTCGATGATTTTCGCTGAAGAGGCGATATTGCTTATGATAAGCACGGCGGTAAAAAGCGCCGTAATGGTGTCAAGATGCCGGAAGGCGCTGCCGGAAGAAGAAGGCTGCATGGGGCGCTCCTTGTTTTTTTAACGCGGGTTGCGAGGATACCGCGGGGAGGAAAGGGCGGTGCGGCGGCAGATAACGCCGCCGCCGCCCTGTTTAAGCGCTTGAGGCCGCGCCTAGGACCACTTGATAAAGCCTGAGCGGTAGGGATGTACCAGCGCTTCGTGCTTGGGAAGGATACGCACCGTATGCCCCTGAAAGCCCGTGTCAGCGCATTCTATCCGCACCTGATAATGGTAGCACGTTCCCTCCTGCCCCACCACTTTCATCTCAGAGCGCCGGGCGTTCTCGATATGATCGCTCTGGTTGGACACGGCGCCGTGGTACAGCTCCACCAAAAGTTCATCCGGCGTAAGGGTGCCAAGCTCGATGCAGGCCGTAACCGTAAGGGAATCCCCCCGCTGCATCACCGGCTTCGCGTTGGACTCTTGGCGGGTGATTTTAAGGTCGTCCCAGCCCTTGGCAAGTTTGGCGAAATACTGGGCCAGGGCCTTTGACTCAAGGAACTCGTCTTTCACGATCCTGCGGTAGTTTTTCAGCGCCGGAAAATAGAACTGGTTGGCATAGTCCATAAGCATCCTATGGCTTGACATGGACTGGCCGATCTCCCGCATAGACGCTTTCATCCTGCGTATCCACTCCCGGGGGAGGCCGTCCCGCCCGCGCTGGTAGAAGAGGGGGATAATGTCCCGCTCAAGGAGGTCGTAGAGGGCTTTGCTCTCAATGTCGTCCTGCAAGTTCGTGTCCGTGTACTGCTCGCCCTGGCCGATGGCCCAGCCCACGTCCGGGGTGTAGGCTTCGTCCCACCAGCCGTCCAGAATGGAGCAGTTAAGCACCCCGTTCATGGCCGCTTTCATGCCGCTCGTGCCGGACGCCTCCATGGGCCGGCGGGGGGTGTTAAGCCACACGTCAGCGCCGCTGGTAAGATACCGCGCCACGGTCATATCGTAATTCTCGATAAAGATAATCCGGCTTGTTACGTCGTATTTCTCCGCGAAGTGGATAATGTCCCGTATGAGGTCCTTCCCCGGAATGTCCATGGGGTGGGCTTTGCCGGCAAAGATGAGCTGCACCGGATGATCGCTGTCCCGCACGAGGCGCAGGAGGCGCTCAGGGTCCCGCAGGAGGAGGTTCCCCCGCTTGTAGGTGGCAAAGCGCCGCGCAAACGCCAGGGTCAGGGCATAGGGCGAGAGCGCGTCTTCAGCCTGCTGGATGCGCCGCTCCACCGCGCCGGTCCGGGTAAAGTGCTGGCGTATCCGCTCCCGGGCGAAGGCCACCAGCCGTTCCCGCCGCCGCTCGTGGGTGCGCCACAGCTCTTCGTCGGAAATCCGGTCCATCCGGTCCCATACTTCAAGGCTCGTGGGCTCGTCCTCAAAGCGGGGGCCGAAATACCGGTCAAGAAGCTCTATCATGTTGTTCGAGACCCAGGTGCGGGAGTGCACCCCGTTGGTAACGTGGCCGATGGGGACTTCATCAAGCGGGAGCCCGGGCCACAGGTCCTTCCACATTTCCCGGGACACCAGGCCGTGCAGTTTGGCCACCCCGTTGGCATAGGCCGCCATCTTGATAGCCAGCACGGTCATGCAAAAGGTTTCCCCCTCGTCAGCGGTGTTTATCCGGCCAAGCCCCAGAAACTCGTTCCAGGTTATGCCCAGAATGTCGGTCCAGGCATGAAAATACTTTTCGATAAGGCTTATCTCAAAGCGCTCGTTTCCTGCGGGAACCGGCGTATGGGTGGTAAAGATATTGGTGGGCCACACCGCTTCCCGGGCCTCGTTAAAGGCGAAGCCCCGTTCCTCCATAAGTTCCCGTACGCGCTCAAGCCCAAGAAACGCCGCGTGGCCTTCGTTCATGTGGGTTGCCGCCGGATTTATGCCCATAACCCGCAGCGCCCGTATGCCTCCTATGCCCAAAAGGATTTCCTGCCTGATACGGGTTTCTTTATCCCCGCCGTAGAGGGCGGCGGTTACGTTCCGGATGTCCTGCTCGTTTTCCTCGATGTTGGTGTCAAGGAGGTACAGGGAACTGCGCCCCACCTTGACTTCCCAGATTTGGGCGACCGCGAGTTTGCCGGCAAGGTCCACAGAAATCTTGAGGGGCTCCCCGTTCCGGTCGGTTTTCCGTTCCACCGGCATATTATACCAGTCGTTCTCCGGGTAGCTTTCCTGCTGGAAGCCGTCGGCGTTTAATACCTGTTTGAAGTACCCCTGGCGGTAGAGGAGGCCGATGCCCACCAAAGGAAGGCCCATGTCCGAAGATGTTTTCATGTGATCTCCGGAGAGGATGCCCAGGCCGCCTGAATAGATAGGCAGGGATACATCCATGCCGTATTCCATAGAGAAATACGCGACCACGTCCCGCCTTGGCCCCCGGTACCAGGTTTCGCCTTTTTTATACTTGAGGAACCGTTCGTACACTTCGGTAAGGGCCGCCTGATACGAGTCGTCTTTTGCCATGTGGGCGAGCCTCTCTTGGCTCACCATGCCTAAAGCCCGCACCGGGTTCTGCTGAGATTGGAGCCAAACATCATAATCCAAGCGGATAAAGAGCTGGACCGCGTCAAAATTCCAAGAAAGCCAGAGGTTCCGTGCGATTTCTTCTAAAGGAATAAGGCTTTTAGGGAGTTTCGGTTTTACCGTATAGGTGGATATTTTCATGGAAAAAATGTATGCTTCAATCAAAACCTTGTCAACCCCCTGCGGGGGATTCAGGTGCTTCTCGCGGCGATAGGGTTTGGGGGTTTAGTCACAACCCCGAAGCAACGCCTCAGCGGAAGTCGCAGGCGAAAGGGCGCGAGTCAGGAAGCCGTTGGTTGGGGGTTTGGGGGCAGCCTCCGGCTGTTTCAGCAATCGTAGTTTGCACTATGAACCCCAAACCATGAAGCGCCGGCAGCCGAAGGCTGTTCCCTTACGGGAAGTTCGCAAAAGAATACGCGAAACAGGAAGCGCCTGTAAAAAAGCCCTCCAAATTCTTCCCAAAGAGGCGCGGAGCGCCGGTAATTCATTATACGATAATGATTTATCTGGGGACAGAAAACTTTTTCCGGTGAACGCGCAAGGTTTCCGCGTATACGCGCAAGGTTTCCGCGTATACGCGCAAAGGTTCCGCGTATACGCGCAAGGTTTCCGCGTATACGCGCAAGGTTTCCGCGTATACGTGCAAGGTTTCCGCGTATACGCGCAAAGGTTCCGCGTATACGCGCAAAGGTTCCGCGTATACGTGCAAGGTCTCCGCGTATACATGCAAGGTCTCCGCGTATACGCGCAAAGGTTCCGCGTATACCGGAAAAACCGCTTCGGCTGCCCCCAAACCCCCTATAGAGGCTTCGTGCTTCGCGCCAGTGCGGCGCGGCGCCTACTGTACTGCGAGTATCTTTACCCTCGCGTCGGGGTTGGTAAAG
>JAITHF010000077.1 GCA_031280115.1 Spirochaetaceae bacterium
GGATACCGGCAGAAACGAGGGTGAGGCCATAGCCCTTGAGCGCGGAAATGGAATATTGGCCAGCGGAAACCGGTGGATAGAAGCCATGTCGTTACCCATAAGGCGCAGCCAATGTGCAAGTGGCTGCCGCCGGAACGCCGGAGGAGGCCGCACAAATTATCCCGGAAGCGCCGTTAAACCCGAGTTCTGATTTTCCGGCGGCGGGGAGCGCGGCGCGGGAAGAGGATGGGGGTTTCGTATAGAAAAAAGAATATGGGGGGTCTTTGAAACAGCCTTCGGCTGCCCCCCAAATCCCCCATAAGCGCGGCGTGTGCTGCGCCCTTTCGGGGATGCGGCAGCGGTTTCCGGCGCTGTGTGTGCGGCGCAAGGCCCCGGCCAAACCCTGCGCCCCACCCCCGGAAGGCTGCCCTGAGATAGGGACAGTGCCGCTCTTGCCAAAAAGCATACAGGCCTTACAAACTTCAAAAGCGTTGGGGTACTGCGCGGCTTCTTAGGCGAACATTAGGTTTCCGCTGCGGGGCGGGAGGTTGAGGGAGATAACCCGTATCCGGAACGGATACGGAGCCGCCGGCGCAGCCAGATACGGGTGGGTGGTGGGTGGGGTGGGGCACGAAAAAAATCTTAAGAGCACCCCGCAACGCGGGGACGGTCGGCGCCGTCACCGCGCCAGCCGGCGGCATTCCCTCAGTTGGACTGATACGCGCGGTCAGGCATTGTACGGCCATGAACTTACGGGTTTTGACGGGCAGGTTCCAGCCCCGCCGTCCTTCCTATCGCGCTAGAGACAGCGTTTTCCGGCGGTGCGGAAGCGGGCAGCGTGCAGCGGAACCGTGAAACCCTCGGCCTCAAAACCATAGGGATACTTGCGCCGGCCCGGGGCGTACAGCCTGAGACCGTCGGCATTATTGTCATCGCGTCGATTGTGGTGAGGTATCCGGGCGCGTCAAGAATGACGCGGACACCGCGTTCAAAGCGTATTTTCCCTACCTTGCGGACGAAAAGAAACTGACGCAGCACGGGAAGGCGCTGTTAGCGCCGCGTCTTCTGCACGGCAGCGGGGACGAATACCGCGACAGGGCCGCGTCCGCCTCGTTCTTTCTCACCAGAGCCGAGGAACGCGCCTCTGCGATAAGCCGGCTTGAAGCGCATTTCGGGGCGCGGTATCTCTTAACCGAGGCGTTTTTAGAGCTTTATATCAAGATACTCGGCCTCTCAGGCGCGGACAGGCCGCGGGTCTTGGCGTTTCTGGACCCAACGTTAGACCCGAATAGCATGCTGGCCGCGGCCGAGGGGTTTCAGTTTATTGACATGATGTTGATGGACGAGGCGCTTGGTATGGCGGCAGGGTGGACG
This sequence comes from Spirochaetaceae bacterium, assembly GCA_031280115.1. Classification (GTDB taxonomy): domain Bacteria; phylum Spirochaetota; class Spirochaetia; order Treponematales; family Breznakiellaceae; genus JAITHW01. Next base: position 1,354 of record JAITHF010000077.1, read on the forward strand.
GATACTGACGTATGGCTTCCAAAAGGCGGTTTCTGTTATGACGGCAGGCTTCTCTGCGATCAGGGAATAGAGACGTTATGCGGCGGAATGTGGGTCTGCGGCGACCCGCGCCTCTGTAGCCGGTTTATGCCGACACGGGGAACGGGCTTTGACACGATACGCGTTTCGGTATACCCAAACGGCGCGACGGCTCGTTTGACTGTTCCGGCTATGCGGTGGTGTACGCGCCGATAGCTATGTCGGATGACGGACGGTATTGCAGAGAAGAGGCGGAAGGGGAGAGGCAGTATGAACAGTAGAGAGCGGCATGGGATGCGCGGGTTATTTACCATGCGGATATACCGGCGGGGGAAGCTGGTTGAAACCTATCGGGGCAATAACCTGATTGTTGGCAACGCCCGGGAGATTGCGGCGCAGTTCATATCCGGCGCGGTGGCGGGGCGGCGCATCACCGGCATTGGGTTTGGCGCAAACGGGAGCGCCCCTCAGAACGGGGGCACGGCTCTAGCCGGCGCCTGCACGAAAGAAGCCGAGTCGGTTTCCTATCCCGCGCTCGGGCAGGCGGAGTTCAAATAGAGAGAAGGCACGGTATATTTAGAGGGGCAAGAGGTCTGGGAAGGGGGGATTTCAGATTGAGGCAGCCACGCCCCGGGCCGGCGGCGCCCGGGGAGCGGCAAACTTACAGGGAAAGGGGCTGGCAAACCGCGCGGGTTTTTTGAAGCGGTTTGCCGGTGAGGCGGCCGCCGCCCGTGAGGGAGAGCAGAGCCTTTTAGAGCGTATCAAGCGGCGGGGCGCTGCGGAGCCCCAGAGCCTTCTTGCCGAGTACGCCTGCACCAGCGGCGGCTTCCGCCTGCTAGAGGTACTGGGCGCGGCCACGGTACTCGACGCGATGGCAATCTTGCAGGCGCGTTGTAACAACGGCGCGAACGCCGCCAACGGGGAGCCTGGCTTTGCCGGCCCCGGCCTCTCGGCAATTCCGGCGGAGAACGGCGGAGCCGCCGGCCAAGCGTGAAACGATGCTTACAAGAACAACCGGACAGCCATTGCCGGTTTCAATACCTGTCTGGGCGCCGGGGACAAGGCCGGCGTTACTACCGCAGCCTTCATGAACGCGCTTAAAGCGCAAATCGGCAACGTGCTGTACGCCATACGGTATTTGGATTTCCGGCGTACAGGGGCGAGGGGGTGTTTATGTCCGCTACCGCCATAGACGCCAGAGCGGGCGGTGTTACCAACGTCCAGTTTCCTATATTTGCCCAGTCCTACAAACACCGGATAAAGCGGTATAACGGCAGCCGCCAGACGTGGCGGTTACAGATCCCCTCATGCGTCTAGTGCGTCGGCGTTCTGTTCGGTCTACAACTATGGTGGTACTGGCAGCTATAGTTCGGCTGGTGCGGTGGGCTACGCCCCTGATTCGGTGAGGCACACTAGGTGCAGGCTGTTTACAGCCGATGCGCCCGGCACGGAAGGAGGCCCCTTCCTTCCGCCCCTCTTTTTTCTATGCGGCGGAGCTGCCGTAATCTTGACGCGCCCGGGCGGGCGCTGCTTGCATGAGGTGTATCAAAGAGCGTTTATGCCTTTTCATACCCGCCGGCGCTATGCGGCTAAGGTCAAACGCGCCGTCCGCCCAAAAGAGCGGGAGCCGCGGTATGCGCGCCGGGCGGCGGAGCGGAAGCGGAGACACGGCGGGCGCTGCTGGACGGCAAGAGCGTTCAGCGCGGGTTTGCGGAGTTTACCCTGCGGGAGCGGGGCAAAGAGCGGCGCATTAAGAGCGCCCCTATTTCAG
>JAITHF010000100.1 GCA_031280115.1 Spirochaetaceae bacterium
CTTTGGGAAGAATTTGGGGGCTTTTTTACATACGCTTCATGCTTCGCGGCTCATAGTGCAAACTACGGCTGCTGAAACAGCCGGAGGCTGCCCCCAAACCCCCGCTAAAGGCTTCCTGCTTCGCGCCCGTGCGTTATCAAAGCGCGGTGAGGCGCCGCTTCTGGGTTGTGACTAAACGTGCAAACCCTATCACCGCAGGAAGCACGTGAATCCCCCGCAGGGGGTGACTAAAATTGCAAACCCTATCACCGCAGGAAGCACGTGAATCCCCCGCAGGGGGTGACTAAAATTGCAAACCCGCTCACCGCAGGAAGCACCTGAATCCCCCGCAGGGGGCAAACCCGCTCGCCGCGAGAAGCACGTGAACCCCCCTTCGGGGGGTTGAAGGCGGGAAGGGGTTCATGGTATGGTGGGAAAACACATGAACTATTCCAGCCCAGCAAATCTTGCCGTAATTGCCTGCCCCGGCGGAGAGGTCTTTGCCGACCAAGTCATCGCCCATCTTAAAAGAGTCTTCCGCAAAGACTTTGACCGCAGCGTAGACAGAATAGCCCAACGGTACGCTATGGAACCGTCCGCCGCGGCCAGAAGGCTTAACTTTATTAACGATGCGGCCCTGCCGGCCCATCCGCTCTCAGGCGGCGTAGAGGGCTTCCGCTGCCCCCGTTTCAAGGTTCCTGTCCGCTACTCCCTCTTCGCCAACGGGGAAATCAAAGCGGAAATCCTTGAGTCCGTCCGCGGAAAAGACCTGTACATCGTGCAAGACGTGGAAAATCATTACCCCGTGCGCTTTAACGAAGGGGAACTGCGCCAAACCCTCTCGATAAACGACCACCTTATGACTGTCTTCGTTACTGCCGACGCAGCCCGGCAGGCCGGAGCCCAGCAGGTAACTCTGGTGCTTCCTGTGTACCCTTACGCGCGGCAGCACAAAAAGAAAGGCCGCGAAGGGCTTACCGCAAGCAGGGTGGGCAATATCCTTGAGACTCTGGGGGTAAGCCGGATTATTACGCTGGATATTCATTCCAGAGAGACCGGCAACGCCTTTACCGCAATGCGGGTAGAAAACCTGCACGCAAGCTATCAGATTATCCAAGCCCTCTCCCGCCTTCCCGGAGTGCTGAACGAGGGCTTTGTGGTGGTCTCCCCTGATACCGGCGCGGTTGACCGGAACAAATTCTACGCCACCGCCCTCAAAAAACCCCTTGCGCTCCTGTATAAAGAGCGGGATTACTCCCGGGTGTCCAAAAACGCGGTGGAAAATAATATCTCTGAGATAAAACTGCTGGGGAACGTCCGGGGGAAAACCGTGCTTATGGCGGATGATATGCTGGGAACCGGCGGCACCCTCCTTAAAGCCATGAAGTTCCTCAAGGACGAGGGCGCCGGCAAGGTTATCGCCGCCATAAGCCTGCCGCTCTTTTCCAAAGACGCGGTCTCGTACTTTGACGCCGCGTACCAAGAGGGGCTTTTTTACCGGATTATCGGCACCAACGCGGTGTACCAAGAGGAGGCGGCCCGCCGCGAATGGTATATCAGCGTGAATATTACAAGCCTCTTCGCCCGCACCATCTGCCGCCTCCACCAGGGCCTCTCGCTGAGCTCCCTTCTGGATAACCGGGAAGTGATTGTAAGGCTCTTCGCGGATATATAAGAGAAAAAAAGAGAAAAATATGAGAGAAAAAATATGAAAGCCGCGGCTCTGTGCGCGGATATCGGCACCTCTTCCCTGAAGGCCGCGCTTATTGACTTTGAGGGGCGGGAACTGGCCTTTGACCGGCAGGCGTACGGCGCCGGAACATCCTGTGGGAAAACAGTCTCTGCCGGAGACTGGGAAAGCGCGTTTGAACAGGCGGTACGGCGCCTTTTATCCCGTTCCGGCGCGCCTGCGCCCCGAAGCGTGTGCCTCTCCGGAAACGGCCCCACGCTGGTTCCGGTTACAGGCGGGCGAAAGGCCCTCCTCCCGCGCTATTGGTATGACCGGCCCGCCCGCATGCCTTCGGGAACATCGTTTTTTCTTCCCCAGGCGCTCGCCCTGCTTCAGGAACGCCCCAAAGACTACAAACAGTGCGAAATGCTCTTTTCCGCCCCTGAATGGCTTTCGTTCCAGTTAGGCGCCGAGCCGGTTACCGCGCTCCCCGCGCCTGCCTTCGCCCCCTATTACTGGGACCCGGAACAGTGCGCGGCAGCAGGGCTTGACATGAAAAAGTTCCCCCCCTTTGCCCCTATGGGGAGCCGTATCGGGCGGGTCTCCTCCGGCGCGGCGGCGCGGTTCGGCCTTCCTGAGGGCATCCCCATTGTAGCCGGGGGCCCTGACTTCATCACGGCCCTTCTGGGGGCGGGCGCCCTTGAAGCGGGCATGGTGTGCGACCGCGCCGGCACATCGGAAGGCATCAACCTGTGCAGCCCGGCGCCGGCTGCTGCCGGCAGGGGGCTGCGGGTTCTCCCGCACCTGAGCGAGGGGCTCTGGAATATCGGCGCGGTCATCCCCTGCTCAGGGGGTATCTTCGAGTGGTACCGGAACCTTACGGGGCAGGAAAACCGCCCCTACGAAGACATCCTGCACGACATTATAAGCTCGGATAACAAGGTGTCTGATCCATGCAGCGGCGTGTTTTTTAACCCCCCTCCTTCAGGGGCGGCGCTGGACGTGCACTGCATCGGCATAAGCGATAAGGCCAAACTAGGGGGGGGCGTGCTTGAAGCCCTGGGCTTTACGGTCAGGAAAGCCTTGAACCTTCTTGAACAGCAGGGCTTTGCGATTACAGAGATGCGCGTCTCAGGGGGGCAGGGCAAGAACAGCCGGTGGAACCAGCTTAAAGCGGATATTACCGGCTGCGCCCTCCTTATTCCCGAAACCGTTGACGGCGAGCTTGCGGGAGACGCCGCGCTTGCCGCGCTTGACGCGGGCGAAGCGTCCAGCCTCAAACAGGCGGCGGAACGGATGGTGCGTATCAAACAGCGCTTTGAGCCGGACAAGGAGCGCCATGCCCGCTATAGGGCGCACTACAACGGGTATCATGAAGCCCGCCGGTTTTTCGGCCTTGAACAGGGAAACTGCAAGGGAAAATATACATGAAAATATACGCGGTCCCGCCCCGTGTTGACGCGGTGCTTTTTGATATGGACTCAACCCTCTATACGAATGAGCGGTACGCGGCGTTCCAGCGGGAAAGCCTTATACGCAGGTTCGCGGAGAGGCGGGGTTTGCCCTTTGAGGCGGCCCTGTCGGAGGTAGAGGCGTACCAGAGCGCCTGGGGGCGCGCCCGCGGGGGCGCTCAGATAAGTCTGGGGAACACCTTCAGGGCCTTTGGGATTTCTATTAAAGAGAGCGCCGCATGGCGGGAAGAACTGTACGAGCCGTCTCTTTTTCTGGCGCCGGACAGGCGTCTTAAAAACGCGCTCGAGGCGCTGAAAGGGCCTCAAGCCCGGGGCCGCGCCCTTGTGGTCATAACCAATAATCCGGTGCTGGTGGCGCAAAAGACTCTGGCGGCCCTTGGGGCGGCGGACTGTTTTTCCGTGATACTGGGGCTTGACAGCTGTATGGTATCAAAGCCCCACGAGGCGCCGTTCCTCAAAGCCGCGGAGCTCTGCGGCGCTGAAACCGGATCCTGCCTTGCGGTGGGGGACCGCTATGACCTTGACATCGCAGTCCCCCTGCGGCTCGGCATGGGCGGTATTCTCGTAGACGGCGTGGAAGACATCTACCGCCTGCCCGCCCTCAAGCTCCCCGCAGGGGGGCGCTCTTGACAAGATTCTGTAAGCGGATTATCTTAAAAAAGTGTTTTTCTTTCTCGTCAGACTTGCTATTCCACGCCAGGGAGATTTTTTATATATATGCGTTTTTTTCATAGCAACGTACCTATCGTGCCGGGTAATCAAACGTATCTGGAACGCCCCCACCTCAATACATTATTAGAAAAGGCGCTGCAAAGCCCTGTGGTCATGGTGGTCGCAGGCGCCGGATACGGCAAAACCTACTCGGTGTATTCTTTCCTCCATGCCTATAATACGATTACCGCCTGGATACAGCTTTCGGAACGGGACAATCTGGTATTCCGCTTTTGGGAGAACTTCGTGCAGGCCGTGGCCTCTATAAGCGAAGAAAGCGCTGAAAAACTGCGCTCCAGCGGCTTTCCTGAAACAAAGCGCCAGTTCGACCGGTATATGACGGTCCCCTATATGGACGTTATCCAAGACGCGAGATACGTTTTCGTGTATGACGACTTTCATTTGCTTCACAACGAAAAAGTCCTGTCCTTTTTAAGGCAGTCCATTACCGCCCCGTTCAGAAATATCACCTCTATTCTTATCTCCCGCAACGAGCCGGACATCAATACTATGCCGCTCCTTTCCAAAGGGCTTCTTGCGAAGATAACCGAAAACGACCTGCGCTTCAGCCAGAAAGAAATGACCGATTACTTCCAGATGCTCGACCTGCATCTTTCGCAGGAAGCGCTAAACGCGGTGTACCGTGATACTGAAGGATGGGCTTTTGCTATCCACCTGACCGGCCTCTCCCTCAAAAACGGCGCGGCCAATACGGACTACGCCCGCTCTTCTATGAAAATCAATATCTTTAACCTTATAACCCACGAAGTTTTTGGGGTTATATCAAAAAACCTCCAGCGCTATCTCATCAAACTGTCCCTTATCGAACACTGGAACCTTGAACTCCTTGCGGAATTGGCGCTTGACCCGGCGCTTATGGAGGAAATAAAGCGTATCGGGTCCTTTGTCCACTTTGATCTGTATCTTAACGAATACCGGCTCCATCCCCTGTTCTTGCAGTATCTGGGGAGCAAACAGAATATGCTCTCCCCCGGCGAGAAGAAAGAGGTCTACAGCCGCGCCGCGGACTGGTGCCTCAGGCACAACTTCAAGATGGACGCGGTAAGTTACTATGAGAAAGCCGGGGATTACGCAAGCATCATTACCCTTGTCTATACTATGGCGCAGGTGATACCCAATGACATGGCCCAGTTCTTTCTTGAGATTTTCCAGCGCGCACCGGAGGAGGTGTACGAAAAAAATCCTGAGTCCCATGTTTTGCGAGTCCGGTTCTTGCTCATTCAGGGACGGTTTGAAGAGACGATTGAAAACCTGAAGGCCACGATAAGCCGCTTTGAAGCTCTGGAAAACTCGCCTTTTACCCGCCGGGTGCTGTTCGGCTCCTATATCCATCTGGGCTTTTATTATCTTATCCGGTGCATTGAAACCCAAGATTATACTTTTTACCAGCAGTTCGCTCTGGCGCATAGGTATTACCCTGAAAAGGGGCTTGCGTTCCAGACCCCGGCAAACAGTATGTGCATAGGGTCGTATATCTGCCGGGTGGGCTGCCCTGAAAAGGGGCACATGGAACGGTTTATCCAGGCCATGGATTTGGCTGTTCCCCATGCGGCGGCCACGCTGAACGGCTGTATGTCCGGCTACGAGGACCTTGCCCGAGCGGAGATAGCGTATTTTCAGGAAGAAATGGAACGCGCCGAAGCCTTTGGCTTTTCGGCGCTCCATAAGGCGCGGGAGAACAAGCAGTTCGAAATTGAAACCCGCGCCCTTTTTTATCTCCTTAGGATAAACATCGCCTACGGCAAAGCAAGCGCGGTCGACCATATTCTTAAACAGATAACGGCCCAGCTTAGCATCACCGAATACATAAACCGCCATACCCTCTACGACATTAGTATAGGCTGGTTTTACGCGCAGATCGAACAGACCCGCCAGCTTCCGGAATGGCTTAAAAACGACTTCGAGGTGAGCGAGATAAACAGCCTTATTAACGGCCTTGAAGTGCTGGTAAAAATCAAGTACCAGCTCTCAAAGAAGCGGTACGACGCGGTGCTGGCCACGCTGGAAAACCAGTCCAAAAAATACGGGGTGCATACGTTTCTGCTGGGGCGGATTACGATTCTCGCGATAAAAGCGGTCTGCTATTACCGGCTTAAAGACCGGGCCAAAGCCATCGGCACCCTTGAAAGCGCTTACGCCCTCTCGGAGCCGAACAACCTTACGATGCTCTATATCGAGCTGGGAAAGGATATGCGCGCGCTTCTGGGGGAAGCGCTTAAAGGAAAGGAACCGTGCGCTATCCCCTTTGAATGGCTTGAAAAGATGCGCCGCAAATCAGCGGCCTACGCCAAGAAAATCTGCGCCGTTATGGAGAAATATCAGGACAAAACCCGCGGCGAAGCCTTATCAAACCGGGAGATAAGCGTTTTAACCGGTTTGTCCCAAGGGCTGACCAGAGAAGAAATCGCGGACATCTCCGCCCTGTCGGTCAACACCGTGAAAAGCGTCATCACCAGCATCTATATCAAGCTCGGCGCGGTCAACCGCGCCGACGCGATCCGCCTTGCCACCGAGTTTGGCATACTCAAAATCTAAAGCCTGTTTTCTTTACCCTTTTTCTTTTTCCCCAGGTTCCTTCCGGCAGCGGAGCGCCGCGCTTTCCTCGTGGGCGCGAAGCCCTTCGGCGCGGGCGATTACCTGAGCGGTTTCCAACGCCGCTTCCCATCCGGCGCCGGCGGCGCACTTGAGGGTCGTCGCCGCTTTCAGGAAATGCCGCGCCGAAAGGCCGCCGGCGAAACGGGCGCTCCCGCCGGTGGGCAGGGTATGGTTTATGCCGGCGCTGTAATCCCCCAGGGCTTCAGGGGCGGCGGCGCCGATGAAAAGGGAGCCGTAGTTCCTTACCCGCCCTATCCAGTCATCCGGATTGGCAGTATGCAGTTCTAGGTGTTCCGGCGCCACCGTGTTGGCAATGCGCGCCGCCTCTTCAATAGTGTCATAGACGATGATAAGCCCTCCTGCGTCAAGGGAAGCCCTGGCGTTTGCGCAGCAGGGCCCGGCCTGCCGGATACGCCGGTTAAGGCGCTCTTGCACGGCCTCGGACATGGCGGTATTTGGCACCAGAGCCCGGGCGCGGGCATCAGGGTCATGCTCGGCTTGGGCAAGCATATCCGCGGCAATAAGCTCCGCGTCGGCGCCGTCGCCGGCTATGATAAGCACGTCAGTGGGCCCTGCGGCGCAGTCAATCCCCGCTTCCCCGAAGAGGAGCCGTTTTGCCTCGGCAACATACCGGTTGCCCGGCCCTGCCAGCACGTCAACCTGCGGAACCGTTTCAGTGCCAAGGGCCATCGCCGCGATTGCTTGGGCGCCGCCTATGGCGAACACCTGATCCGCGCCGGCAAGGCGGGCTGCCGCGAGGATGCGCCAATCAGGAAACCCGTCCTCTTGGGGCGGGGACGAGAGAACCACCTGGGGCACGCCGGCGGCTTTTGCGGGAATAACCCCCATAAGCACCGAAGAAATCAGCGGGAACCGTCCGGCAGGGGCGTACACGCCGGCGCGTTCCACAGGAATCACCTTTTGGCCTGCGGTAAGCCCCGGGGCTATTTCATAGTCGAAGTCAGCAAGCTGGTTCTTTTGCGCCTCGGCAAAGCGCCGTATATGAGACGATGCGGCCTCAAGCGCCGAAAACAGCGCGGGCTCGGTTTTTTTAAGCCGCGCGTACCCTTCCTCAATCCGCGCTGTAGGCGTCTCAAGGGATTCCGGGGAGCTTTTGTCAAACGCCGCGGCAAAGCGCCGTATAGCCCTGTCCCCTTCTTCCCGCACCGCATCAATCACCTGCAAGACCTTTTGGGAAACCTCCCTGTCCGCGGCGGTGCGGGCGCTGCCGCGGCGCCGGCGCTGCCAGTAGTCCCAGAACGCGGCGCTTGGTATACTATCCATATAATTTGCACCATACCGGAAAACAACACTTTCTTCTACCCCCTATGGGGGCGCCTGCGAATCGGTAATAATTATAAAAAGGAGCTTATATTGAAAGGCGTATCCATACTTTTTGAGAACGAACAGTGTATTGTCTGTAATAAACCCCCGGGGCTTGCGGTCCAGGGAGGCGCCGCGGTTCACCGGTCCCTTGACATGATGCTTGCCGAAATCCGGTCACCCCGCCCGCTCTTGGTGCACCGGCTCGACAAAGACGTCTCCGGCGTCATCCTTGCCGCGAAACACCGGGAAGCGGCGGCCCGGTTCGGGGCGCTTTTTGCCAGCGGCGCAGGCATAACCAAGCAATACCTTGCGGTATGCGCGGGCAGGCCCGGGAAACCCGCAGGCGTCATAAGCGCCCCGCTTATTATCCGCGGCAGGGAGCGGGAGGCGCGCACTTCGTATCGAACCCTTTCCAGCAGCGGGGGTTTTTCCCTGTTGGAAATCGACCTTGGCACCGGCAGAACACACCAAATCCGCCGGCACCTTGCGTATCTGGGAAATCCGGTTTTGGGGGACGGCAAGTATGGGGACTTTGCCCTGAACCGGAGCCTTCGTAAAACCGGGGGCATCAACGGCATCCTGCTTCACGCATCCCGCCTTGTTATCACCAAAGCGGCCTGCGGCTTTCTGTTAGACGCCGCCGCGCCGCCGCCCTGGCCGTATCCGTATCTGAAGGCGGCGGGAATGGGGGCAGGCCCGGAGTAAGCCGCCTCCGGAGGCGCCGCAGGGATCTCTAATCATAAGGGGTTCCGTGGAGGGCTATTTTTTTCTCAAGACGCTGTTTTCTTTCTTGGTAATACGCGGTTATAAACGAGTCTTTTAGGGCAATGATGGCGCGCAGCGGAAGGGTGGTTAAGCCGTTCTCCTTACAGGCAAACACATGGGTTTCACCCTTAATCGTGTCTTTATGAAGGCGGGAATAAAGTTCAGATCCGTTCATATAGTCAAGGGTTTTGATATTCACCTGATCAAAAGAACATTTTCTGATAAACTCAGCGGTCTCGTTAATGGTGTCAAGAGTCTCCATAGGCGCTCCAATAATAAAATTACCGATCGTAAATATCCCGATACTATCAGCGTACTGAATAAGATATTCCGCTTTTTTAAGGTCGATATTTTTCCGGTAAAACCGCAGGATACCCTCATTTCCGGATTCTATGCCGAAACTTATGACCTTGACTCCCGCCTTCGCCGCCATATCCAAGAACTCAATGTCGATATTCGCCCAGCTGCTTAGAGCGATCTTCATATCTTTGGTAATGCCCTGTTCTGTAATCCCCGCAAGAATCTGTTTCGCCCGTTCAAGCCTGAACGTAAAGTTCTCGTCTATAATCCAGATATTCTTAAATCCCTGATGATGGATCGTCTTAAATTCAGCCATAATATAATCGTAACTATGCGGTATATAGCCCTGCTGCCACCCCTTTCTCTGGCAGAAAACACAAGTATTCCCGCACCCTCTTGCGGTTTCTATAAGGGTATAGGTGTTGTTTTTCCTGAAATACGGTATTGATTGCAGCAGCAAGCGGTTAATAGGGGGTAGAGAATCAAAACCGTCATAGGGCTTAAGCAGGATGTCTTTATGTACCTGCTGTATCCCGTCCAAAATAGCATTTATATCATTCTGCTTGACCGTTAGGTCAGAGAGCGGAATATCCGAACCGGTGATACAGCAATAATAGCCGTAGGCGATTACGCTTATTTCAGGATATGTTTCTTTTATGGATTGTACGAGGTGTTTCCCGTGCCGCTCATTCTCGGATCGTTTTAACCCAAACGAATCAAACTCAATAATCACCAGATCTATGCGGTTTTCCCAAAGCTGCCGGAGAAATACCGGTCTCTCAAAATCTTCGCAGGAATAATCGTGCGAAATGACGCGGTGCCCTGCGTCATGTAAAATCGTGCCGAGCAGCGCCCAGTTGTACGAAAACCCGAAGCGTGGTTTCTTATACTCGTTGGGCTTTGGATACACCACCATCGCGTGTGCCATAATCTTAATCCCACCGCTGCCAGTCGTTGTTTAATAAGTTTATAAAGTCTTTCAATGTCTTTTTCATCGTGTCTTTTTCATCGTTATTGGACAAAGATATGTTTTCTCTTATTTCTAGCTTAATAATTTTGCGGTCTAAATCTTTTTCCTTTGCGGTCTTGATAATGATAGGAATTAAAGCCTCTTGAAGACAATTATGAATCGAATCTTTATCATCTATAATGGTTTCATGCGAATATTTTTTATAATAAAAAAAAAATCAAAAATATTACTGTAAAGATTTACCAATAATAATTTAATATTTTTATCTATCTCATCCTTTTTTTTATTTTTTTCCGCTAGAAACAACGGGAATTCTTTTTTTAGGAGTTCATCAATTTTATTGCCAATTTTTATCTTTTCAATAAGAATTCTTGACAATCCATAGACAGAATCCCACATTTGAACTGCCAGCGTATCGTATTCACCTATACGCGCATATTCATTTAGACTATACAGTGAAGTACTCAAAGCCCAAAAATATCTTTCTTGGCAACACAACA
>JAITHF010000123.1 GCA_031280115.1 Spirochaetaceae bacterium
GGGCGATTGCCACCCGCTGTTTCTGGCCCCCTGAGAGCTGGTTCGGCTTTTTGTGTTCATGCCCCTCAAGCTGCACCAGTTTAAGGTATTCGGTAACGCTGGCGGCAATTTCGGCTTTAGGGGCCTGTTTGAGGCGCAGGGGGAAGGCCACGTTCTCAAAGACCGACAGATGGGGGAAGAGCGCGTAGCTCTGAAAAACAGTATTCGCCTGCCTGCGGTCCGGCGGCAGGCTCAGTATATCGGCGCCGTCAAACGTAACGGCCCCTGAGTCCGGGCTTTCAAATCCGGCGATAATACGCAGGAGGGTGGTCTTGCCGCACCCTGAGGGCCCGAGGAGCGAAAAGAACTCCCCCCGCCGGATAGCAAGGCCCACGTTATTTAAAACCGTAAAGTCCCCGAAGCATTTGGTAACCCCTTCGACGGCCACATCGCTCCCTTTCAATTCAATCCAACCCCCTTTATATCAGCTGCCCCGTATTCCCGCGCCTGTGCAGAGGGCATTTGGTTTTCATAGTTTTATGCTAACCTATCTTTACCTCAAGAGCAACCCCCTGCGGGGCAGCCGGAGGCTGTTTCAGGTGCTTCTTGCGGCGGGAGGGTTTGTGGGTTTAGTCACAACCCCGAAGGATGCGCCTCAGCGGACTTCGATTGCGTTAGCGGCGCAGCGCAGGAAGCCTTTATGGGGGGTTTGGGGCAGCCGAAGGCTGTTTCAGCAATCGTAGTTCGCACAAAGAGGCGCGAAACATGAAGCGCAGGTAAAAAAGCCCCCAAAAACTCTTCAAAGAGGCGCACAGCGCCGATAAGTCATTATAAAACAATGAGTTATGCAGGGACAGGAAACTTTTTCCGCGTATACACGAAAGGTTTCCGCGTGAACCGGAAAACTTATTTTGCTGGCAAAGAACTTTGTTTTGGCTAGCAAAGCAACTTGCTTTGCTAACAAACAAACTCACTTTGCTAGCAAAGCAACTTTGTTTTGCTGGCAAATCAACTTATTTTGCTAACAAATCAACTTATTTTGCTAACAAATCAACTTATTTTGCTAACAAAATCAACTTATTTTGCTAACAAATAACTTTATTTTGCTGGCAAATCAACTTATTTTGCTAACAAATCAACTTATTTTGCTAACAAACAAACTCACTTTGCTAACAAACAAACTCACTTTGCTAACAAACAAACTTATTTTGCTAACAAAATAAACTATCCTGTCCCCATATAAATCATTAGTATATAACGAATTATCGGCGCTTCGCGCCTTTTTGGGAAGAATTTGGGGGATCTTTTATCAGCGCTTCAGGTTTCGCCTACTCATAGCGCAAACAACGACTATTGAAACAGCCGGAGGCTGCCGGCGCTTCCTGTTTTGCGTATTTTTTTGCGAACTTCCCATAAGGGAACAGCCTTCGGCTGCCCCCAAACCCCCGCTAAAGGCTTCATGGGTTGCGCCCTTTCGCCGGCGGCTCTGGCGGGCGTTTTGTTGGATCCAAGGAACTTTATTTTGGATCCAAGGAACTTTATTTTGGATCCAAACAAACTCATTTTGGATCCAAGGAACTTTATTTTGGGAACCGGACAACTTATTTTGGGAACCGGACAACTTATTTTGGGAACCGGACAACTTATTTTGGGAACAAAATAACTTATTTTGGGAACCAAATAACTTATTTTGGATACAAAATAAACTATCCTGTCCCCGGATAAATCATTAGTATATAATGACTTATCGGCGCTGCGCGCCTCTTTGAAGAGAATTTGGGGGAACCAGCTCCCCCCAACCCCCAACCAACGGCTTCCTGTATTGCGCCCGTGCGCCATCGAATTCCGCTGAGGCGTTGCTTCTGGGTTGTGACTAAAATTGCAAACCCTCCCGCCGCAGGAAGCACCTGAAACCCCCTTCGGGGGCAACTTTATTGGCAGAAGCGGGTCGAATAGGTATTTGGAGGATTTGTTATGCAAGAAACACGATGGTCTTTTTTAGATTCTTACCGGGGCGCCGCGTTTAAGGGCCAGTGGCCGACGCTGCCTGAAATGTTTAGGATTACTGTCTCCCGCTACGGTGAACGCCCCTGTTTTACGATTTATGAGCCCGACCGGATAAGCCTCGATTACCGCCAAACCCTTGCGCGGGTGGAAGCGGTGTCCCGCTGGCTCTACCACGCGGGCATCCGCAAAGGCGGCGCCGTGGCGGTGGCCGGCAAAAACTCGCCTGAATGGGCAGTGGCGTACCTTGCGGCGCTCTTTGCCGGCGCCGTGGCTGTCCCTATCGACTACCAGCTTAAAACCGAGGAAACCGACCGGCTCCTTAAAACCGCCAAAGCGAAAGTCCTCTTTGTGGACGAGGAAAAATACCCCCGCTACAAAGAGAACCCCAGGGGCTTGGCGGAGGTGTGCTCCCTTAAAAAGGGCCTGCCCCAGTATATTTACGACCTTGACGCGCCTCCTGCGCCCCTGGAGCCTGCGGCGGAAACAGACCTGGCGGCTATCCTCTTTACCTCCGGCACCACCGGCAGCCCGAAAGGGGTCATGCTCACCCACAGGAATATCGTCTCCGACTGCTACCTTGCCCAGGCGAACCTCACGATTTATCATACTGACGTATTCTACGCGCTCCTTCCCATCCACCACGCCTATACCATGCTGGCCGTGTTTATCGAAGCGGTCTCGGTGGGCGCGGAAGTGGTGTTCGGCAAGCGCATGGTTACGAAAGCCATACTCAAAGACCTGCGGGAAGCGAAAATCACCATGCTCCTTGGGGTCCCTATGCTGTTTAACAAGGTCCTCAACGGTATTATCCGGGGGATTCGGGAGAAAGGGCCGGCAGTGTGCGGGCTCATCTTTTTTCTTATGGGCGTTTCCGGCCTTATTAAGAAGATCTTTAAGGTGAACCCGGGGAAAAAACTCTTCGGCTTCATCCTGCGTAAAGCCTCCCTCTCAACGCTGCGTATCTGTATCTGCGGCGGCGGTCCCCTTGCGCCCAGGGTGTTCAGGAAATACAACCAGCTAGGGCTTGACTTCATACAAGGCTACGGGCTTACCGAAACGTCGCCTATCATTAACCTTAACCCGGTGGAGCGCTACAAAGAGACCAGCGTGGGCAAAGTAATCCCCCAGGCGGATATGAAGGTGCGCGACCCTGACGAGCGGGGCATAGGGGAAATCTTGGTGAAAGGGCCTATGGTCATGGCCGGCTATTACGAGATGCCCGAAGAAACCGCCGCGGCCTTTACCCCGGACGGATACCTTAAAACCGGCGACATGGGCTACCTTGACAGCGAGCAGTATCTGTACCTCACAGGCAGGGTCAAGAACCTCATTGTTACCGAAGGCGGGAAAAACGTGTATCCCGAAGAAATAGAAAACGAGTTCCAGCTGTTTGAGGAAATCGAGCAGATTATGGTCCGGGGCTTTGTGGCGGACAAAAAGATGAAGACCGAAGGCATAGAAGCTCTGGTGTTCCCTAATCAGGACTTTTTTACCCCCCCCCAAGGCGGCGCCGCGCCGTCCCAGGGGGAAATCGAACAGCGGATAGGGCAAATCGTAAGCGAGGTCAACCAGCGGCTCCTGCCGTATCAAAAGATAGCAAAGACCACCGTCACCCTGGAGCGCATGGAAGAAACCACCACCAAGAAGATCAAGCGCGCCGAGGTGTAGGGGGCCTCAAAAAACGCCTTTTTTGTAGGGGCGTTCTTACCAAAACGTCTTGTTCCGGCCCCTTCCCCCTTGCAAAGGGCGGGAAACAGGGGCGCAGAAAGGCGCAAGGCAGTATGGCACGGTTATTGCCTGTTATAATATATGAGTATTGTTGATTTTACCAAAACACCGGTAGCCGGATTATACGGCTCAAACTGCTTTTCCAACGCGGTTATGCGGGAACGGCTCCCTAAGAACATTTACGAGGAGATTCTCGCGGTCCAGGCCGGGGAAAAAGAGCTTTCCCTGGGGGTGGCCGAAGTGGTGGCCGCGGCTATGCGGGACTGGGCCCTTGCAAAAGGCGCGAGCCATTACACCCACTGGTTCCACCCGCTTACCGGCCTTACCGCCGAAAAGCACGATTCGTTTATCGCCCCCACTGCGGACGGGCGGGTGCTTATGGAGTTCTCCGGCAAGGAACTTATCAAAGGGGAGCCTGACGCTTCGAGCTTTCCCTCAGGGGGCCTGCGGGCCACGTTTGAAGCAAGGGGGTACACGGCCTGGGACGTAACCAGCCCGGCGTTCCTGAAACAGGACCAGACCGGCACCACCTTGTGCATCCCCACGGCGTTCATAAGCTATTACGGCCAGGCTCTGGACAAAAAGGTCCCGCTCCTTAAATCCATTGAGGCGTTAAGCAAACAGGCCGTACGGGTGCTGCGGGCTTTGGGAAACGAAACCTCCAAGCGGGTGTATTCCACTGTGGGGCCGGAGCAGGAGTATTTTCTGGTGGATAAAGTCTGGTACGACAAGCGCCCGGACCTTATGCTCACAGGCCGCACCGTGTTCGGCTCTATGCCCGCCAAGGGGCAGGAAATGGAGGACCACTATTTCGGCGCCATAAAAGAGCGGGTTGCGATCTTTATGCGGGAACTTAACACCGAGCTTTGGAAGGTGGGGATTGCCGCCAAGACCCAGCATAACGAGGTGGCGCCGAACCAGTTTGAAATCGCGCCGGTGTTCACCGCCGCGTCCGCCGCGGTTGACGCGAATCAAATCGTGATGGAAACCATAAAGAGCGCTGCCCGGCGGCACGGCATGGAAGGGCTGCTCCATGAAAAGCCCTTTGCCGGCGTAAACGGCTCAGGGAAACACAACAACTGGTCTATCGCCACCGACGACGGGATAAACCTCTTCGAGCCCGGGGAAAACCCCCAGTCCAACGCGAGGTTTCTGCTTTTTGCCGCCGCGGTTATCGAAGCCCTTGACCGGTACGCCCTGCTTCTGCGGGCTTCAGCGGCGACCGCGGCCAATGACCACCGCTTAGGCGCCAACGAAGCGCCGCCGGCGATTATCTCGATTTTCTTCGGCGGGCCCCTTACGGAAATCTTTGAGAACATCGCCGAAGGGAAGCGGGGCGCCGCCGCGGATACGGGCAGCACCATAACCTTGGGGGTTACCAGCCTCCCTCACCTTCCCAAAGACGTTTCCGACCGGAACCGGACAAGCCCCTTCGCCTTTACGGGAAACAAGTTTGAGTTCCGCATGATAGGCTCTTCCCAATCCATAGCCACGCCGAATACCTATCTTAATACCGCCGTGGCGCAGGTGCTCTCAGAGTTCGCCGATACCCTTGAGGGTGCTGCGGACAAGAACGGGGCTATTCAGGCTATTATAAAAAAATCCTACGCCGAGCACCGGCGGGTGGTGTTCAACGGGAACGGCTATTCCCGCGAATGGGTGCAGGAAGCGGAGCGCCGGGGGCTTCCCAATGTGCGGAACGCGGCGGACGCCCTTTCGGTGCTTGCCCGAAGCGACACTATCGCGCTCTTTGAGGCGCACAAGGTTTTTTCCCGGGACGAAATGGAAAGCCGGTATCATATTTACCTTGAGAAGTACGCCAAGCAGATAAACATTGAAGCCGGCGTTACGATAGACATGGCGCGGCGGTATATCTTTCCGGCGGTGAGCGCCTATGCCGCGGGCCTTGCCCGGGACGCAGGGAGCCTTGCGGCTGTCAACGCGGCCAGCGCCCCCCAAGAGAAGCGGGCGAAGCGGATTGCCGAGCTTGCGGCGGAGCTTTACGACGGGGCGGGGGCGCTGGAAAACGCCCTTTTAGAGGCGCAGAATGTGGAGGAGCCTTTTGCCCGGGCCAAAGCATACTTTGAGAAGGTGATTCCCGCTATGGACGGGGTGCGGGTCAGAGGGGACGCCCTTGAAAAACTGGCGCCTAAAAACATCTGGCCATTCCCGGGCTACGAGGAACTTCTTTTTAAACTCTAGCCCCGCTAAACTCTAGCCCCGCGCCGCCGCCTCTGTGCCGGATATGCTAGAGCGCAGGGCCTGCAATTCAGGGTCAGTCATAAACCGGCGGGCTTTGGAGCGCTGTATTTCCCCCCGCCCAACCCCCAGGGCAAGGTCAACTGGCAGGGGTTTCTCCTTATCTTTCTCATGCTCGCGGGAAACCTGAAGTTTAAGTTTGGGACGGCTTACGGCTTTGCTCTTTTCAAGCTGTTCAAACTCCTGCCGCATCGTATCGCTGGTAAGAAACGCCTCGACCTCTTTCCCATAGAGCGCCCATGCCCGTTCTTTTTCGCGCTCTTTCTCCCGCTCCTCCTCCCGCTGTTTTTTCCCGCCGAACATATCAAAAATCACGGCTTTATTGCAATTGAAATCCCCGCAAACGCCTTGTCAAGAAGCATCGGGGAAGGGGCCTTGCTGAAACGGGAAACAAGAGGAACCGCCGCAAAGGGGACGGCAATGGCAAAGGACGCGGCCAGAGGGGATTTGGCCGGCCCCAAGGCGAAAAATAAGATGATTTCTAATGACAGGCCCGACAGAAGCCCGGCATACGCGCCGGCTTTGGTGGTATTTTTCCCGTAGAGCCCGTAAATATAGGGCGCGGCAAAGGCGCCGGACACGGCCCCCCAGCTCAATGACATGAGGGTAACGATAAAACTGAACTGGAAGCGGGAAATGAGGTACGAAATGATGACGAAAACCGCCGACAGGAAGCGCATCATAGCAACAGAGATGTCTTTGCCGGTCTTGGCGCTGATTCTTGAGGGGTACAGGTCTATGGCCACTGATGACGAGGAGACCAGCACCAGAGACGAGAGGGTTGACATGGACGCGGACAGCACGAGAAGGAGGATTAGCGCCATAAGCGGTTCAGGGAGCTGGCTGGTAAGCAGGGCCGGTACAATCCGGTCGTAAAAGACCGCGCCCCCTTCGCTGCGGGGGACGCTTTCCGGCGTAAAGAAAAAGTGGGAGAACGCGCCGGTAAGGTACGCCGAAAACCCGATGACCAGCGCGAAAATCGTGGTAACAAGCGCCGCCTTGGAGATGACCTGCTCGTTCTTGACGGCGTAGAACTTCTGGGTCATCTGGGGAAGCCCCCAGGTGCCGAAGCTGGTCATAAATACTAAAGAAAGCACGGTGAGCGCCGTGGGGCGTCCGGCCTCCGGTATATGAAGGAGGTAGTTCTCCCGAACTTTGGCGAGCATTTCAAAAAGCCCGCCTCCACGGGATGAAAGCACCCCGATCATGGCGGCGGCGCCGAAGAACATAATGATGCCTTGAATAAAATCCGTAACGGCTATGGCAAAGTAGCCCCCTAAAATCAGGTACACTCCGGTAAAGGCGATCATAATAAGGAGCGCCGTATCGTAGGGGATATGAAAGACCGCCTCAAAGAGATGCCCCAGCCCCTTAAACACCGATGCCGAATAGGGGAGCAGAAAGAAGAATATCACCGACGCGGCCACGGGTTTAAGGTGTTTGGCTTCGTACCGTTCCTGCAAGAATTCCGGCATGGTCATGGCGTCAAGGTTTTGCGTCATCCTTCGAGTGCGCCGCCCAAGCACGAGCCACGCGCCGAGGGCGCCGATAATCCCGTTTCCCAAGGCGATCCAGAGGGCGCTGAGGCCGAACTGCCAGCCCTGGGTTCCGGCGAACCCGATAAACAAGACCGCCGAGAAATAGGAGGTTCCGTAGGCCGCTGCCGAGACCCAGGGCCCCATGCTCCGGCCTCCAAGAAAAAAATCCCCCAGGGTTTTGGTCTTCTTCATGCCCCAGATCCCGATGCCGGTCATCACACATAAAAACACTGCCAAAAAAATAATGCCTGCCATATAGTCCTGCTTATTTATAGTATAGATTTCGACAGTATAGCAGAAACCAGCTTCTTGCGCCACCTCCCCCCTGCGCCCCCTGCGCCCCCTGCGGGCAGCCGGAGGCTGTTTCACGTGCTTCTTGCGGCGGGAGGGTTTGCCCCCTGCGGGGGTTTCAGGTGCTTCTCGCAGCGATAGGGTTTGCCCCCTGCGGGGGATTCAGGTGCTTCTTGTAGCGATAGGGTTTGCAATTTTAGTCACAACCCCGAAGCGGCGCCTCAGCGGGCTTTGATAACGCACAGGCGCAGCGCATGAAGCCTTGAGGGGTGGTTTGGGGGCAGCCGAAGGCTGTTCCCTTACGGTAAGTTCGCAAAAGAATACGCAAAACAGGAAGCGCCGGTAAAAAAGCCCCCAAATTCTCTTAAAGAGGCGCGAAGCGCCGATAATTCGTTATATACTAATGATTTATAGGGTGACAGAATGGTTTATTTTGACACCCGAATAAGTTATTCGGTTCCCAAAATGACTTTGTTTGGATCCAACAAAACGCCTGACCGAGCCGTGGGCGGAAGGGCGCGGGGCGGGAAGCCGTTGGTTGGGGGTTTGGGGGAACTG
>JAITHF010000128.1 GCA_031280115.1 Spirochaetaceae bacterium
GCGGGGGCGCCCCCGCGCGACGCGGGGGATGCCCTGCACGGCAAACAGAAGCCCCTGTCCGGGGGCGGCAATCTTTATCACCGAAGGAGTCTGTACCAAGATATGAAAAAACCGCAGGATTGGTTCCCCCGGTCCCGCGCCGCAGCGCTTCAAATGGCGCGGGTGTGGGAAAACATCATTATCCGCAAGGGGGCTGTCTGGAATATCCGCAGCAGCCTCATTGTTGACCTCCATTCCTGCGTTTGCCGCGCCCAGGCTGCCTTTGACCGGGCCCTGTCCTCAGAGCGGACTCCAGAGGTAACCGCCGGGGTAAACAGCGCCTTTGCCGCGCTGGAAGCGTGTATGCAGGACCTCAAAGAGCGCTGTTTCGCCGCCCTCCCGCTTGGGGGCGAAGACTTCCGGCCCCTGCTTTTACCCTCCCAAGAGGACGCTCCCCAGGGTCCCCTCTATACCTTGAGCCGGCCTTTGCTCCTTTTATATTATGAAGGGTACAACACAGTAGCTGTTGACATTACCGGTATGCCCGGGGAAAACACGCCGCCTGATTGTTACGTGTCCCTGTTCCAAGGGATCATGCCCCGCAGCGGGGCGCCCCCTCAAAATACCGCCGGTTCTGCGCCCTATCTCGCCAATCCCCCCTGTTCCGGCCAGGACCTCTTCAAGTGGCTTGATACCAAGCGGAAGCGGGAGCGGGCATGGTTCCCCCTTGAAAATGCGTGCAAAACCGCGTACTTCTGCTCCCGCTATGTAAACGGGGACGGGCAGGCCGGCCAATGGGGGCCTATCGCGGCGATCGTCATTCCGGGATCAGATAATCCTTTCTGCCCAATACGAAACGCTGGCAGCGCCTTCCGCGCCGCCGCCGGCCCTGAGACAGAGCGCCGCCGCCCCTCAAGGAAAGGCCCCCTGCGGGGGTTTTAGAAGAGAATTTGGGGGAACCAGTTCCCCCAAACCCCCGCTAAAGGCTTCATGCGCTGAGCCGCTAACGCCTGCGAATTCCGCTGAGGCCCATCCTTCAGGGTTGTGACTAAAATTGCGAACCCGCTCACCGCAGGAAGCACCTGAAACCCCCTATGGGGGTTAGTGCTGGTTGATCCAGAGGAAGGCGCCAAGAAGGGCCGTGTAGAGGGCGAAAGGCCATAAATCGTACTTTTGCACCAGCCTCAGCATGAACGTTACCGAGAGAAATCCGGTGAGCGCCGCAGTAACGGTCCCGGCTATGAGCGGCCCGGCCCGGACAGCGGAAAAGCCCCCGCCCAACCCCTCAGGCAGCTGTAATACCAGGGCGCCAAGAATAACCGGTACGGACATGAGAAAAGAAAACCGCGCCGCAAAACTCCGGTCAAGGTTCCGCATGAGCCCTGCTGAAAGAGCGGCCCCTGAACGGGAAATACCCGGAATGAGCGCCGCAGCCTGAAACAGCCCCATGATAAGCGCGTCCAACAGGGTCATGGTATCTTCGTTCTTGGTCCGCCGCACCCGCTTCGCCAAGATGCCGGAAATAAAAAGCATGAGCGACGTCAGGGGAAAGGCGAAACGCAGGTACCCGCCGGACCCGAAAGCCGCCTCAATATGAGGCTTAAACAAAAGCGCCACCATAACCGCCGGCACAGTGGCAAGGATGAGAAACCCTGTAAGGGGCTGTACCGGCCTTTGGGCGAGGCGCCAGATGTCCTTCCGCAGGGCGGCAAAAACCGCCGCCAGAGTCCCTGCGTGGAGCATCGTATCAAACAGGAGCATCGGTTCGGTTATGCGGAATAGCCGCTG
Source organism: Spirochaetaceae bacterium (assembly GCA_031280115.1). Classification (GTDB taxonomy): domain Bacteria; phylum Spirochaetota; class Spirochaetia; order Treponematales; family Breznakiellaceae; genus JAITHW01. Next base: position 1,768 of record JAITHF010000128.1, read on the forward strand.
GAGCAATACCAAATGGCCCGAACTGCTGACCGGCAGGAACTCGGTAATTCCTTGTACGGCCCCCAAAATAACCGCCTCAAATATATTCATACCCCAGATGGTAGATTAAAACCCCGGCCTGCACAAGCGCCTTGACCGAACACGGGGAAACGGGTATGCTACTGGCTTGGAGAAAGGAAACCCTGGTGAACCATGAACACACAACCCGCCTTTTCTTAGGCGCCGGCCTCTGCGCCCTGTTTGCGCTGATGGTTCTTGCGGGCTTTCTTTTGATCGCGCCTCTTGAAAAAGAGGGGGAGTACCAGACGCCTGCGCCGCCGCCGCCCCCTGCCGCCGCGCTCCCCTCACCGTCCGCGCCGCCTCTTCCCCCTGCCGCGCTCCCCCTGCCGCCTGCGCCTTCTCCCCCTGCCGCCGCGCTCCCCCTGCCGTCCGCGCCGCCTCCCCCTGCGGAAGCGGCGCCTCCCCCTGCGGAAGCGGCGCCTCTTGCGCTTCCGCCTGCCGGTATGCTGCACGAGGCCGCCCGTCAAGACGCGCCGGGGAAAATCCTGATATTCGTGATAGACGACGCCGGCAATAATCTTACCGAGCTTGAGCCGTTCCTGCGCTTTCCCGGCCCCCTTACTATCGCGGTGCTGCCGGCGCTGGCGTATTCGGCTGAAGCGGCCCGCCGTATCCGCCAGGCCGGCAAGGAGGTTATCCTTCATCAGCCCATGGAGGCCCTGGGCGGCCAGCCACCGGGGCCCGGCGCGGTGTACGCGGACATGAGCCCCGGCGAAATCCGCAGGGTGGTGGAAAAAAACCTCCTTGAAATCGGGCCTGCAGCGGGTATGAACAACCATCAAGGCTCAAAAATAACCATGCTGCCCGGGGCTATGGAGGTTGTGCTGGGGCTGTGCAGCGAACAGGGCATCTATTTTCTTGATTCCCGTACAACCGCGGACACCGCGGCGCCTGAGGCGGCCCGGCGTATGGGCATACCCATCGCGGAGCGGGACGTGTTTTTAGATAATATGCCGGAACGGGCCGCGATACTCAGGTCAGTGGACGCAGGGCTTGAAAAAGCCCGCCAAAAAGGGGCGGCGGTGATGATAGGCCACGCCTGGTCCCCTGCGCTGGCGGGAATCCTCACCGAGCTCTATCCGGCGCTTCTGGCTCAAGGATACGAGTTCTCAACTATAGGGCGAATACGGGAGGCGGAACGTGAAGGTTCTGGGCATTGAAACATCCTGCGACGAATGCGCGGCGGCGGTGGTGGAAGACGGAAGGAACGTACTGTCCAATGTGGTGGCCACCCAGATACCCTTTCATGCGGCATATAACGGGGTGGTGCCGGAGATAGCGAGCCGTATGCACACTGAGTGGATATACGGGGTGGTTGAGGAGGCTGTCCGGCAGGCCGGCCTTAAACCGGACAGGATTGACGGCGTGGGCGTAACTTCCCGCCCGGGCCTTCTCGGATCCCTTCTTGTGGGGCTTTCTTTCGCCAAAGCTTTCGCCTGGGCCCGGAACATCCCCTTTATCACGGCGGACCACCTGCTGGCGCACCTCTACGCATCCCGCCTTGCGGATACGGCAGGCGCCGCCTGCCCGCCGCCGGCGTATCCTTTTCTGGGGCTTTTGGTTTCAGGGGGGCATACGATGATGTGCCGCGCCGATGATTTTGACCGGATTACGGTGCTGGGAACCACTATTGACGACGCGGTGGGAGAGGCGTTTGACAAGGTGTCCTGTTATTACGGCATGGGCTATCCCGGGGGCGCGGCCATAGACCGGCTGTCCCAGGAGGGCGATCCGGAGGCTTTCCGCTTTCCCCTGCCCAAGATAAAAGGGGGGCACCGGTACGATTTTTCGTATTCAGGGCTTAAAACCGCGGCAGTCAACCAGCTTGACCTTTTCCGCGTCCGGGGCAGGGGGGAACCAGATACAAAAGATGCAATCAAAGACATTGCCGCGTCTTTTCAAAAGGCCGCGGTGGATATTCTCCTGCGCAGCCTCTTCCGCGCCGTAGAGGACACGGGCCTTACCACGGTGGTAAGCGGCGGCGGGGCCGCGGCAAACTCCTATCTGCGCGGCAGGCTCGCGGCGGTTCCCGGCCTCCGCAGCATATTCCCGCCCCTTGGGTTCTGCGGGGACAACGGCGCCATGATCGCCGGCATCAGTTATCACTACCTGCTGCGGGGCGACCGTTCCCCGCTCGCCGCCGGCGCCAGCCCTAACGCGGGCCGGCGCCGCGCCCCTTCCGGCGGGCTCTAGCGTTTAACCGACTTCAACGTGCCTGTAATCGTAAGGATTGGCTCTTCATAGGTCAGCTGGAGGATGCCGTCCCAGTTAAACAGCGCGGTCAAGTCCCCGTAATCGTTCTGGATCGTGCCGGTTCGGGCAGGGGCTCCGGGGGCGACCTCCATGCCGCCTGAAACGCGGGAATCCCAGACCTTGTTCCAGTCAATATCCCGGGCCCCGCCGGTGGATGAAAAGGTTCGGGCAATAACCTGCGGGTTATGCCCCTCTATGTACCCGATAGTACGCATGAGAAAGGCCCCCCGGGGAAAGCCGATGCGCCCGCTCTTGTCCGTGCTTATCCGGTACGCGGTCCCCCGGTGGGCGTACATGACGGTTATGACCCCGTTCGATGATTTTACTGCCTGAAGATTGTCTTCGATACAGGTTTCATAGGACGACACAGGATAGAGCAAAAGCCCCCGGAACCCGCTTGGAAAGGTGGCCTTCCCCATTATGTCCGTCTGAATAGGGCTGAACAGCGCGGTTGACTTAAACTTCGAGGCGCCGGAGGCGCTGTCAAACGTATCCTTTTCCACTGCGATATACCGCAGGGGGGAACGGAAGGATAAATAGTTCCCCGAATCCGGCCCTGCGGTATTATACCGGTAACTAATAACCAGCTCCTGGGCGGCGGCGGGCAATGCTGCCAGCGCTATCACCGCCGCGGCGACACACCATTTCATAGGCGCTCCTTATATATTTCATATATATACGTTGTTTTGTTTATACCTTAAAAGAACCGATAGTTCTTTCCATAATTTGGATATTGTCATGGGTGTCCTTGGCCAGCTCAAGGACGTTCTCCGCGTTGCCCCTGACCTTCTGCACATGGTCCCCCATGCCGTGAATACTCCCCTGAATCTCCTCTACAATGCTGGTAAGTTCCTCCATTTCATGCCGGACGTTGTCCATGTGGGAGGTCAGGGTCTGGGAGGTACCCCGCACGTCAGAAGAGGAGTTGTTTATGGCCGCAAGCTCCGCAAGTATCCGGTTGGACGCGCTCCGCTGTTCGTCCATTGCTTTGTCAATGCGGGCGATAAAGTCCATCGTGGTCCCTATCTGGCCCGCCACCGCCTCAAAAGACTCCCGGGACTCGGTGAAAGAGGCCGCCGCGGTCTCGATGGACTCGGTAATGGCGGACAGGTTCTGTTTTATCGAACCGGACTGGCTGCGGGAGCTTTCCGCAAGGCCCCGTATCTCATCGGCCACCACCGCGAACCCCGCGCCGGCGCTTCCGGCGTGGGCGGCCTCGATCGCGGCGTTCATGGCAAGGAGGTTGGTCTTGCCGGCGATTTTCGCGATAGCCCGGTTCGCCTCGTTCAGCGTCTCGGACTCCCGCAGGATATGCTGTATCTTCACGTTCACCGCTTCCTGCTTTTCCTTTCCCGAGTCAGCCATAGCCACAAGCGCCCGTATCTGGTCTTTCACCTGCTGGACCGCCTGAGTTACCGAGTTAATCGTACCCATCATACCCTGGATAGAGGTGGCCGACTGGGTAATCGAGGCGCTCTGGCTCTGGATAAGGGTATTCAGGTTTTCGATGCCCCGGCTTGCCTGGCCCAGCACTTCGTTGGTGCGGTTCAGGGACAGGCTCTGGTTTTCGGTCTGCTTCTGTATGTCAAGAGACATGGCCATTATCTGCGCGTCCGCTTCAACGGACTCTTGGGAATGGCTGGTCAGGTCCCGGCCTATCCGCTGGAGGGCGCTTTGCGCGTCTTTGAGCTGGAGGATGAGGGAGCGCAGGCTTTTAATAAACGTGTTTATGTCCGTAATGATAAGCCCGATTTCATCGTTCCGCTCAAGGGGTATCTGATAGGTAAAATCCGCTTCCCGGGAGATGAGGTTGCTGGCGGCCTCGGCGGTAAAACGCAGGGGGACTATGACGATATTGCGGAACAGGAGGGAGAACACGCCGAAGAGGAGGATAATCCCGCCGATGAGGATGGGGATAATCACCCGGTTGAGGGCGTGGACCCGGTCGTACACCGAAGAGATAGGGAGGCCCAGGGAGATGATGCCCACCCGCGAGCCGGAGGAATCGTTGAGGGGGAAGTGGATGGCATAGTATTCTATGTCTTTGTCCGTGTAAGCCCCGGCGTAGATGTCCCCGTTTCCCAGCACGGTTTCGGCGATGCTGTTGATAACCGAGCCGGCGGAGGTGTCAAACGCCGAGGCTGCCGACACCGCGTCAGCGCCGCTTTCACCGGCGGTTTTCGTTTCAACCGTGGTGCCCCGGCGGGCCGTTCCCTGATAGATGTCGATTTCGCACTGGGTAATCCGTTTAAGGTCCCGCAAGGCTTCGGCGCTTTGGAGGCTGTATTCAAGAATGGCGTATCCTGCAAGCTCATTGAGCGGGGTATAGAGCGGGGCGGCGGCTATCACTTCCAGGGCCTGGCCCAGAGAGAAGACCCGGGTCATAGGTTTATGGTCTTCGGTGTGCGAGACGATGCTGCGGTAATAGGTTCTGCCGCTTGTCTCAGGCCCGGCGCTTTGGGAAGCGAGGTTTTCCTCCGGGTCAAGAAAGATAACGCTGTCCACTTCGAGCCCTTTTGCAAGGGCGTTGAGCCGGGCTTGCAGGTCTTGCGGGGGGGCGTCGTCAAGCCAGGGGCTTGGGGAGCGGGAGAGCCAGGCGATTTTATGTTCCATCATGCGGGTTTGTTCGTCAATAAAGGCTTGGATAAGGTCGTCTTTCCGGGATAGTTCTTTGCGGAATATGGCTATCGAAGTCTGGAAGGTCATCATGTTGACCGCCAGAATGATGCCGGCGCCGAAAACGGCGAAGCATATAAAAATGGGAATAGACAGTTTTATACTGAGGGATCCCTTCGTCTTCATGCGGCTCTCTCCTGTGCCGCCGGCCTTCTCACACCCGCCCTCTTCTCCGCAAGAGGTTTTTCTAGGCCGGGTGAATTGCGTGAGCCGCGCTCGGTGTTACTTCATCTCCGGCGCCGGGAGCCAGCATTTCAATAGTATGCCACACATCCTCCCACAGCGCAACCCCCTGCGCAGCCGGAGGTTGTTTCACACCCGCAGGGTGTTTCAACGGCACATCGTACGTCCGCGAGGGTTTGCGGGTACGCGGCTTCCTTGAAGCGGCGCCTCAACGCGGTTAGAAAAACTTTCGGGGCTGCGGCGGATGTTCCAGAGTGAGGGTTTTCGTGGGCTGGTCGCAGACTTCAGGGGGGCCGTAATACTGAATGGCCCCGGGGTAGAGAAAACTGGTCTTTACCGCCCATTCATCCCGCTGCGCCGCAAAGGTCCTGAAAGGCGCCCCGTCAAGGTCAACCAGGGCTTTGCGTATCACCGGCTTTCTTGAACCGTGGCGCTGCTCCATGTTCATCATCATCGTAAAGGGAATACCCCCTGCAACCCACTGGGAAACCGGCGCCACCAGATTCCGCACGCTTGAAAGATACCCGCTCTGGCCGGACGCGATAAGTACAAAGGCGCTCAACCCCAAAGCGTACCCGTAATCAGCATCGAAATTGGACGGGAACGCGCACCTCCCCTCGTACCCGAAGAAATGCCCCAGAGCGCTGAACGATCCCCGGTACATCCCCTGCTCTTTGAGTTCGGCCAAGCGCCTGCCCGCCATATCCATAAGAAGCTTCTCGGTTTCAATCATCGAGACCTGCACGTTGCCGTGGGGGTCCCGGTCCATAAGGAGTTCTTTGGCTATCCGCTGGGGAAGGCTCCGCAAAAGCCCGCCTGAAGGGGCGGAAAGTTTGGGCGCCGCGAACTCAAGCTGGTCCGCAAACGCGTCAAGCCCGTCAAGGGCGTTTTCGTGGGCCGCCATAATATCGTTGAGTTCGGCAATGAGCCGTTTCATCTCAGGGATGAACTCCACCACCCCTTCAGGGATAAGCACGACCCCGAAGTTTTCTTTATTATCCGCCCGTTTAATAACGGACGCGCAGATGAGGTCAACCACCTGGGAAAGGGACCATTGTTTGGCTTCCACTTCCTCTGAGATGAGGCACACATTCGGCTGGGTCTGGAGGGCGCACTCAAGGGCGATGTGGCTTGCGGCGCGGCCCATGAGTTTAATGAAATGCCAGTATTTCTTCGCGCTGTTCGCGTCCCTCTGGATGTTGCCGATAAGCTCGCTGTAGGTTTTGACCGCCGTATCAAAGCCGAAAGACGCTTCGATGTGGGTGTTTTTAAGGTCCCCGTCGATGGTTTTGGGGGTGCCGATAACCTGGATGTCCGAGCCGCGCTCAAGAAAATACTCTGCAAGGAGCGCGGCGTTCGTATTTGAGTCGTCCCCGCCTATGATGACCACCGCGTTAAGCCCCAGGGCTTTGGCGGTTTCAAGAGACGAGGCGAACTGGGCGGCGGTTTCTATCTTGGTTCTGCCGGACCCGATAATATCAAAGCCGCCGGTATTCCGGTAGAGGTCGATAACCGCGCCGGTAAGCTCCTTTGAGGCGTTTTCGATAAGCCCGCTGGGCCCGCCCAGGAAGCCCCGGAGTTTGGAGTCAGCGTTTCCTTTTTTAAGCCCGTCGTACAGGCCGGCTATGACGTTGTGCCCTCCCGGCGCCTGCCCGCCTGAAAGGATAACCCCCACGTTCAAGGGGCGGCGTATTTGAAGGTTCGAGCCTTTTTCAAAGGTGATGACCGGCTTGCCGTAGGTATGTTTAAAGATTGCTTTCAGTTCGGCCTGATCCGCCGCGGACTGGGCAGGGGCGCCGAAAACAAGGGAGGCAGCAGCCGCATCCTGGGCCAGACTTTCGGGAAGTTTCGGTATATAGTCGTAGCGGGCTTTTTGCAGGGCAGATATGTGCATAATTTTTCCTCACAAAAAATAATAAAAATAGTATTTACAGTTAATACTAGCAAACCCCCTGCGGGGGATTCAAGTGCTTCCTGCGGTGCGAGGGTTCGCCCCCTGCGGGGGGTTCACGTGCTTCTTGTTGCGATAGGTTTGCAATTTTAGTCACAACCCCGAAGGATGCGCCAAAGCGGACGCCGCAGGCGT
>JAITHF010000131.1 GCA_031280115.1 Spirochaetaceae bacterium
ACGCCTGCGGCGTCCGCTTTGGCGCATCCTTCGGGGTTGTGACTAAAATTGCAAACCTATCGCAACAAGAAGCACGTGAACCCCCCGCAGGGGGCGAACCCTCGCACCGCAGGAAGCACGTGAATCCCCCGCAGGGGGTGAAACACCCGCAGGGTGCTTGAATCCCCCGCAGGGGGCGTGGTAAGATTAAGTAAATGACTATGAGGAGCTTTGTATGCGCATAAAAAAATTACTTGCCTGTTTCGGCGTTACCCTGGCCCTGTACGCCGGATGCGTGCCGACAGAAGAAACGCCCGATCCTGAGCCGGTCCCGATTAGGCCGGCGACCCCTGCAAGCGGGGGGGTTTATACTGCCTCCGAACCTGCGTGGCCTCTATACGAAATAACGTTTACTGGTTCTGATTCATCTGAGGAGAAGCGTATACCTGTTGAAGATTTAGCCGGCCACAGCGTATATCTGGTAAAAATAAACCGCGGAAGCACCTCGGTATCAGCCAACAGAACCGGCCACGCCTATACGACCAGCAGGACGGCGAATATCCGCACCGCAGCGCTTCCGGACATTGCGCCGTACTCACGGGCGGCCCTTGCAGGGGGCGCTCCGGTGAGGCGGGACCACCTTGAGGCCCAACTGTATAACAGCAACCCCCGGCGGTACGCCCAAGGCCGGTCCCCGGCCCGGGCGCCTGCCGCCCCCAGCGGTACGCCGGCAGTAGAAGGAGAACAACGGCAATTTCATGTGCAAAACGCCCAGGGCGGATGGATACAGATACCCGCAACCGTACGAGCCCAGTCAACCTACGCGAATGTGTGGATAGCAGACGAGCGCTTTGATGACGGGAGCAGCAGCCAAACAGATAACCTCATTACCGCGGCTCAGGCGGCTGCTATGGCCGCTAAGTTTGATAGTATCTATGGGTATGAAACAGCTCTGTTCGGCTTTGAATACGGCGGCAAAACAGACGGCATTTACACCGGCCAGCCTTCGGGCGGGGTTGACAGGGATTTGCGTGTGCAGATCTTGGTGTATGATATTGATTACGACGCGGCGGTGGATAAAAAGTCGTTTGTGGTGGGGTACTTCTGGGCAAAAGACCTGGAAAACGGGGCGCATTCAAATCAGGCTGAAATGTTTTATATTGACTCTGAAGCAACGGATAAAAACCCTGAGCTTGCTTATTCCACCTTGGTCCACGAGTTCCAGCACATGATAAACTACAACCGGAAATTTATTCTGTCCAATGAAATGAGAGCGTCCTCCACCTGGTTTGACGAGATGCTGTCCATGCTGGCGGAAGACATGATAAGCCCCCTCATAGGCATTAACGCAAATAACAGCGCCCATCCTATTAAGGGCAGAATACCCGCCTTCATCGGGTACTATGACCGCGGGGGCATAACCGGCTGGAACACGGCGGAACCGCTCATTTCATACGCTGTTTCCTACGGCTTCGGCGCCTACCTTGCCCGCAATTACGGCGGCCCGTCGCTTATTAAAGCCATCATGGATGCCAATGAGGTTGATATTGCGGCCATAAATAACGCGCTTAACAATACTCCGGGCGGCATTTCAGGCAGCAGCCCCTTCCAAGACGCCTTGCAGCGCTACGGGGAAGCGCTTATCTTCAGCGGAGGCTTTATGCCTTCCGGCGCCAACTCATTCGATAAAGACAAGGCGGGAAATGCCGACACAAGCAACACCTATACTTTTAAAGGGTTTGACATTTGGGATACGGCAAACCCCGCCACCGGCTATCCCGGGCCTACCGTATGGAGCCTTGACTGGCAGTTCCCTATGCCCGCTTATTCGATTATCGTCCAGTCCCTTGCGGATTGGCAGGGCGTTCAAGGGAACCTGAACATTACGGTTACGAAGCCGCACAACCCTGCCAACGTAAAACTGTATCTCATGGTGCGCTGAGGGCTCCGCAGGCGGGGCTGGACGGACTGGTAAATGGTACAGGTAACGGGCCTGACGGTACAATACGAAAAGGCCGGAAAAGACCGTGGGCGGGGGGCGGTTCTGGAGGGGGTCAGCTTCTCCCTTGCCCCGGGCGGGCGCCTTGCCCTCATGGGCGCCAACGGCGCGGGGAAATCCACCTGCTGCTGGCTCTGGCCGGGGTGGTTCCGCCGTCTTCCGGGGCCATAACGATCGGCGGGGTGCCGGTTCTGCCTGAGCGCCTGCGGGAGGTGCGCCGGAAAGCGGGCATGGTGTTCCAAAACCCGGAGGACCAGCTCTTTATGCCCACTGTGGCGGAGGATGTGGGGTTCGGCCTGCGTAATTACGGGGTTGCTGAAGAGGAGGCCGCGCCGCGGCTTGACCGGGCGCTTGAACATCTGGGCATCGGGCATCTTAAATACCGGCTGTCCCACCGGCTTTCAGGGGGGGAGAAGCGGCTTGCGGCGCTGGCCGGGGTGCTGGTGATGGAGCCGTCGCTCCTCCTCCTTGACGAGCCCTCGTCGTTTCTCGACCCAAAGGCCCGAAGGAACCTTATGGCGCTGTTTGCCTCCCTGCCGCAAACCATGCTGCTTGCTACCCACGACATTGACGCGGCGCTTGCCCTCTGCCCCCAAACGCTCATCTTGAAAGAAGGGCGGGTCTTTGCCCAAGGCCCCACGCCGGAACTGCTTGCCGACCAACCCCTCCTTGAAGAAGCCGGCCTCTAGCGCCGCGCCTCCGGCCTAGAAGCCTTTGGCGCTTAGTTCATGGACAAGGGCAAGATAGAGCGCCGGAATATCCACGCCTGAAACCTGCCGCTTTCTTATGTCAAGAATATCCGCGTGGGAAATACCCTGCCCCTGTATCTTGCGCGGGTTCTCCCCCCAGCGGCTGGACCACTCGCTTACGATGCCGTCATTAGGCCCGCGTATCTTTTTGATATACAGATAGGTCGGCATGAAAATCCAGCCGTCAGCAGGGCGGCGCATAACCGTATAAAGGCTCTGGTAAAACACCTGCTTGTCCATCGCAACTTCTTCGTTAAAGCGCCGCATATTTTCGGTGGTTAGGTCATGCAGCGCCTGATAGATGTCAGGGCTGGCGTCGCCTGAGCACAGGCCGGCCAGTTTCACCAGCGCCCGCGCCGGCAGGGTATAGATGATTTTGCGCGCTGAGACGGCGTCGGCCAGCTCCGCGCCGCGGTGGGGGGTTGAAATGGTGGTAAGGCTTGCTATCTTGCCGCCGAAATCATGGCGCCAGATGAGAAACCGGCAGTCAAGGCCGCCCTTTGAATGGGCGATCAGGTTTACTTTCAGGGCGCCGGTTTCGCGCAGAACGGTTTCTATGGTTTGTTTCAGGATGAGGGCGTTGGACTCAAAACCGCCCCAGGCGTCGGTGTTGCCGAAGTACACTGATACGCCCTGGCCGCGCAGAACCTCCGGTATCCTTCCCCAGGGGTCAAGGACGCTTTTCCGGTCGTGGACGCTGATGCCGTGAACCAGCACAACCGGATAGCGCGGCATAGCAAGAGTTTTTTCTTTTTCTATTTCTTTTTCTATTAAGCGGAAGCGGCTGTTTTCCGGCAACGCTGAGGCGCTCGCGCAGTTCGTGTTCATAAGGGAACACATAGCACAAACCAGAGCCGCAGTACAAGACGGCGGATTTTTTAACAGAAAGCCCTTGAGAAAAGCCTGCCTGAAACCCATACTATCGCTCCTTTGTCTATTTATGAAAGAGATTTGAGGGATTTTTTATAGCGCTTCATGGTTTGCGGCTCATAGCGCAAACGACGGTTGCTGAAACAGCCTTCGGCTGCCCCCAAACCCCCGCTAAAGGCTTCCTGCTTCGCGCCGCTAACGCTATCAAAGCGCGGCAGGAAACCGGTTTTTTGGGGAACCAAAAAAGTTATTCTGGCGCCAAGATAAGTTTCCTTGGCGCCAAGAAAGAGTTCCGTGGCGCCAAGATAAGTTTCCTTGGCGCCAAGAAAGAGTTCCGTGGCGCCAAGATAAGTTTCCTTGGCGCCAAAACAAGTCACTTTGGCACCAAACAAAGTTATTTTGGCACCAAAACAAGTTATTCTGGCACCAAACAAAGTCATTCTGGCACCAAAACAAGTTATTCTGGCACCAAAACAAACTATCCCGTCCCCAAACAACTCATTGTGTTATAACGAATTATCGGCGCTTTCGCGCCTCTTTGAAGAGTTTTGGGGGGGTGCAGTTGACCCACAAACCCCCCCAAACCGACCTGAGTTTTTTCCGGTCGCCCACGGAATACGCCGGGGCGC
>JAITHF010000151.1 GCA_031280115.1 Spirochaetaceae bacterium
ACAACAATCAAAGTAATAATCCACCGGCGCTTATCGAAGCCCGGCAAGAAGTATTTTTAGAATGGCAGAATCTCATGCTGCCGCCGATGTAACCACAAAAAATCGTGTACGCGGCGCCAGCCCATAGCGCGCGTCATATTTCCCATTTAATTTCATCATAGAAACGCCGCGGGTTTCACCGGCACAAGGCAGCCAGCGTTGCTTTACATCCGTCCGATCTACCCAAAAACTCTCTTTTTCCGCCTTCAGAATAACGGTTATATTCCGGCCATATCATTAACAAATTAGAAAAATAGCGCCTGTCAATATTGTTTATGAAATAGTGCTTGACACAACAGTTATTAGGATATTTTATTATACTAAACACTACTTAATATCACTTAATACCCTTTAATAAGGGTAATTAAATAGCATGTATTTTATCTATATTCCCGAGGGGGTAAGGGAGATCGGGGAGGGCGCGTTTTGGGAGTACGTGGGCCTTACCAGTGTAACGTTTGGGGGTAGCATACGTGAGGCGGATTTTTCTTCTAATAATTCCTTCACCGGCGATTTACGCGCCACGTATTTGGCCGGCGGCGGCCCGGGGACGTATACGCGGCCTAACGGCGGCTCTACCACCTGGACGAAGCAATAACCGGAGGGGGCATTTAGGAACGAGTTGTGGAGGGTCAGCGACCCTCCACGCCACCCATAAAGGCTTCCTGCGCCGCGCCCTTCCGCCTGCAAAGCGCGGTGAGGCGCCGCTTCTGGGTTGTGACTAAAATTGCGAACCCGCTCACCGCAGGAAGCACCTGAATCCCCCGCAGGGGGTGACTAAACGTGCGAACCCGCTCACCGCAGGATGCACTTGAATCCCCCGCAGGGGGCTGGTATGATAACGAAATGAAACAGTTCATTACCCGGGCTTTACAAAAACTTAATAAAATGACCGGAGAACAGATACGGGACCTGCTGGGCTCCACCGTGGCCGAAATCGACCGGCTCGAAACCGTGCTTGACTCCCTTGCCTACGGCATACTGGTCTGCGACACAGAACACGCCTTAATCATGGCAAATAAATACGCCCGCCGCTTCCTCCCCCTGGGGCAGGACGAACAGGAGCCTATCTGGATGATGGTGCGTGATGAACATCTGGCGGATTTCTTCGAGTCCACCCTGCGTACCGGCGACCGGGCGCTGGAACGGGAGTTTGACGTGGAAACCAAAGGAAAACAACGGCTTCTTAGTATCAGCGTGCTCCCGCTGGTGCGGGACAGGCAGGTGTCAGGCTCGCTTATCCACCTTGAAGATATTACCGAGCGGCGCGGCAAGGAGGCGCGGCTGCGCCGGATGGAAAGCCTTGCAAGCCTCACCACCCTTGCCGCAGGCGTGGCCCATGAAATAAAAAACCCCCTGGGCTCCCTTTCTATCCATATCCAGCTTATCCAGAAGGCCATGAAAGCCAACGCGGAGCGGCGTTCAAAAGAGACCGGATCGTGCCGGTATTTCGCCCTTATCAATAAATATATCGAGGTGGTCAATGAAGAGATCGACCGGCTTAACAGCATTGTCGTTGATTTCCTCTTCGCAGTGCGCCCTATGAACATGGAGTTCCGCGCCGGAAACATCAACAACCTTATCGCCGAGTTTGCCGAGTTTGTCAGCTTTGAGCTCGCAGAAGCCCGTATAACCTGCGTTCTGGAACTCGCGCCGGACCTGCCGTGCATTGACTTTGATGAACGGTACATGAAACAGGCCCTCCTTAACCTGGTGAAGAACGCCATTGCCGCCATGCCCTCAGGCGGCGCCCTGGCGGTCAAAACCGAAGCGGACGAAGCGGAGCTGCGCATCCATATACAGGATACGGGCATGGGCATACCGGAGGAGCACCTGCCGAAGATTTTCGAGCCCTACTTCACCACCAAAGAAAGCGGCTCAGGCTTGGGCCTTACCCAGGTATTTAAGATAATACGGGAACATCAGGGGGAAATAACCGTGAAATCCAAAGCCGGCGGGGGGAGCTGTTTTACGATTGCCCTGCCAATTCCCCAGAAAGAACAGCGGCTCATACCCTACGGCGACACGGGAAACACCGGCGCCCCGAAGCGGCGGCCTTAACAGAAAGAGGGAGGGTTATGCACTTCAAGATTCTCATTGTAGATGACGAGAAAAACATTCGGGAAGGGCTTGCAGCGGCGCTTGAACTTGACGGCCATGAGGTTGTGACCGAAGCGGTAGGCGGCGACGGGTGGAAGCGTTTCCAGCGGGGGGACATTGATCTTGTGATTACAGACCTGCGTATGCCCGGTTTAAGCGGGGAAGAGCTTTTGCGGCGGGTTATCGCAGAGTCTCCCGGGGTGCCGGTGATTGTGCTTACCGGACACGGCACGGTGGAATCCGCCGTGGCGGCCATGCGGGCCGGGGCCTATGATTTCCTCACAAAGCCTGTGAACCTGGACCGGCTTTCCCTGCTGGTGAAGCGGGCCCTTGAAAACCGCGAACTGGTGCTTAAACACCGGCGTATTGAAGAGGAGCTTGAACACAAGAAGCGCTTTGAAGCCATTATAGGCACCAGCCTGTCCATGCGCCGCGTGTTCGAGACCATAAGCCGCGTGGCGCCCTCTAAGGCGTCGGTGCTTATCACAGGGGAGTCCGGCGTGGGAAAGGAGCTTGTGGCTGACGCCATCCACGCCTTGTCCCCGCGAAAGGACAAGCCCTTCGTAAAGGTGCACTGCGCCGCGCTCTCTGAACACCTGCTTGAAAGCGAGCTTTTCGGCCATGAGAAAGGCGCCTTTACCGGCGCGTCCGCCCGCAGGCGGGGGCGCTTTGAACTTGCCCACGAAGGCACGCTGTTTCTTGACGAAATCGCCGAGATTGACCAGAACATCCAGATTAAACTGCTGCGGGTGCTCCAGCAGAAAGAGTTCGAGCGGGTCGGCGGGGAGGAGACCATTGAGGCTGACGTGCGGATTGTGGCGGCCACCAACAAGGACCTTAAAGCCGAGATAGACAAGGGGGCGTTCCGGGAGGATCTGTACTTCAGGCTTAACGTGATAAACATTTTTATCCCCCCCTTACGGGAGCGCAAAGACGACCTGCCCCCGCTTATTACCGCGTTTCTGCGGGAATTCGCCAAAGAGAACAATAAGGCCGCCGATAGTATTGACGAGCGGGCGCGGTCAGCGCTGTACGGCTATGAGTGGCCCGGGAATGTGCGGGAACTGCGGAACTGTATAGAGAGCGCGGTGGTTATGGCAAAGGCCGGGGTTATCACGGAAAACGATTTGCCCCCCACGATTCGGGCGCAGAGCGACGAAGGGTGGATACGGATACCTTTAGGCTCTGACCTTGAGGAGGCGGAGCGGATTATCATTCGGGACACCCTTTCATTCTTGAAGGGGAACAAGAGCAAAACCGCCGAGGTCCTCGGCATAGGCCGCAAGACCCTCCATAGGAAGCTGGCTGAAAGCGCCAAGCCGCGCTCCTCCCCCTGACCCTCTGGGGCCGCGCCTCTTTGAAGAGAATTTGGGGGGGGGTATAGCCCCCCCCCCCCCCCCCAAAGCGTCGAGCCCCCCCCCCCGGCGGGGAGCAAAAACCCCGGGGCGCCACAACTGGGGGTGGGGAAGAAA